>JBKJWA010000147.1:0-4782 GCA_046716705.1 Gaiellaceae bacterium | reverse complement strand
AGCGGCCGGCGCGATGGAAGCCGAGGACAGGCCCGTCAGACCCCGGCGCGAACGAGTACTCGAGCTTGTTTCGGTAGTGGAACACGGACTCGGCGGGGACGGCCGACTCGAGCAGCGGCTCCGCGATCCTTCCCAGTCGCACGAGCGCGTCACGCACCTGAGCCGCCTTCTCCGCGAGTTGGACGTCGTAGGCGAGGTCCTGGAAGCGGCAGCCGCCGCACGCCGGGAAGTGGTCGCACGGCGCCTCGACTCGATCTGCGCCGGCCTCGACGACGTCCACAGCCTGCGCCTCCGCGTGGCTCCGCCGCACCTTCGTCACGCGCGCTCGCACAACGTCCCCCGGCAGACCGCGCCGGACGAAGAGGACGTAGCCGTCGAGCCGCCCCACGCCGTTCCCGCCGTACGCGAGGGAGTCGATCTTCACCTCGACCTCGTCACCGAAGGCGACGGGCGCCTGAACCATTATTGAAGCGGGGTGACGTAGACCTTGCGGTCTCGCGGCCCGTCGAACTCGCAGAAGAAGACGCCCTGCCACGTGCCGAGCGCGAGTTGCCCGTCGTCGAGCGGCACGAGCACCTGCGGGCTCATGAGCGACGCGCGGATGTGCGACGGCGCGTTCTCCTCGCCGAGCTCGATGTGCTTCCAGGTCCAGCCGTCGTCGACGATCTTCTCGAGAGCGGTCTCGAAGTCGCGCGCGACCATGGGGTCGGCGCGCTCGTTCACCGTCACGCCCGCCGTGGTGTGAGGAACGTAGATGAGGACGGCGGCCGCCCCGTTCGCGCCGTTGACGGCGCTTTGGACGTCCTCGGTGATCTCGACCAGCTGCGTCCTCCGCGTGGTGCGGATGGCGATCTCCCTCACGCGTCTATCCTACGCGCCGATGGCGGACGCAGCGCTGACACAAACCGAGCTCGAATCGATCCGTGGCCGCGCCGACCGGTTCCTCGCGGAGCTGCTCGACGAGTGGTACATGCATTACGCCGGGCACAAGGACACGCTCGAGATCGCCGGGATCTACGACCGGTATCCCGAGCTGACGTCGCTGGAGAACGCGAACGCCCTCGGCGCTTCGGTCGACGGCGACTCCACCATTCGCGAGCTCTGGCATTTCGGCTGCTCCGAGTACCTCGCGAACCTCACGAAGAAGCACGCCGAGCAGATCGCCGCGCTCGAGGCGAAGCTCGACGCGACCGTGGACGGCGACACCGTCGGCTTCCGCATGCTGCGCCCGGCGATGGCGAACGAGCCCGACCGGAACAAGCGGCGGGCGCTCGAGCAGGCCCGGAACGAGCTGACCGAGGAGCACATGAACCCCGTCTACCGCGACGGGATGGCCGTCACCCTGCAGGCTGTCAAGGATCTCGGCGCGCCCGACGCCGTCGAGCTCCACCGGCGTTTCGGCTTCGAGCTCGACGACCTCGCCGACCAGTGCCGCGCGGTCCTCGCCGATACCGAGAGCCTGTTTGAGGAGACGATCGAGCCGTTGCTGCGCGAGCGCCTCGGGATCTCGCTCGACGAGGCGGAGCGCTGGGACATCCCTCGGCTCTTCCGGGCCACCGAATGGGACGAGAGCTTCACAGCCGACGGGATGCTGCCCGCGCTCGAAGGGACGCTCACCGGTCTCGGCATCGATCTCCACTCCCAGTCGAACGTCGAGCTCGACGTCGAGCAGCGCGAGAAGAAGTCCCCGCGCGCCTTCTGTGCCCCCATCGAAGTCCCCCAGAGAGTCGTGCTCGTCATCCAGCCGATCGGCGGTGTGGACGACTGGCGGGCGCTCTTCCACGAGGCCGGTCACACGGAGCATTTCGCACTGACGTCCGCCGACTTGACGATGGAGGAGCGGCGCCTCGGCGACAACGCTGTCACGGAGGGCTGGGCATCGCTCTTCGACCACCTGGTGAGCGACCCGACGTGGCTCGACCGGCTGCTCTCGTTCGGCGACGCGAAGGGCTTCACGGCCGAGGCTGCCGCTCAAGAGCTGTGGTTCCTGCGCCGCTACTCGGCGAAGCTCCTCTACGAGCTCGAGCTGTACCTCACGGACGACGTCGAGTCGATGCGCTCGCGCTACGTCGAGATCCTCGGCGGCGCGCTGAAGGTCGAACCGAGCCCGACGGACTGGCTCTTCGACGTCGACCCAGGCTTCTACTGCACCGAGTACCTCCGCTCGTGGGCCTTCGAAGCGCAGCTGCGCTTCCATCTGTGTTCGAAGTTCGACTACGACTGGTTTACGAAGAAGCAGGCCGGCTCGCTGCTCCAGGAGCTGTGGTCGCTCGGCCAGAAGCCAACGGCCGACGAGCTGCTCGCCGACGTCACCGGCGCCGGCATCGAGATGGCCGCGGTCGCCGAGCGCGCCCGCGAGATGCTCTAAGCCGACCCGCGATCCGCCTCAATAAGCCGACCGGAGGTCGGCAAGCATCGGGAAGTGCCGCATGTTCGTCGTCAGGAGCTCTGCATCGACGACGAGCGCGGTTGCGGCGATGAGGTAGTCGGCGTCATCGATGCCGCCATAAGCGCTCCGGTGCTTCCGCGCGAGCAAGCCGGCCGTTCGCGCGACGGCCTCATCTACGGGTATCCATGAGAGTGCGGAGAAGAACCGGTCGAGCGCTTCCACTTCCTCGTCTCGGACGCCTGCGAGCAGCTCGAAGCGAACGACCTCGCTCGCCGCGACCGTCTCATCTTCGTTGACGAGGCGCCGCAACAGCTCGACGGCCGGCTCGAATCCCCGCAGATGGTCGACGGCGACCGTCGTATCCAGGAGCTTCATTCGAGACCGAGTCGGCGCAGGCGCTCGGTCAGGTCGCCTCGGATCGAGTCGACGTACTCGGCGCCGGTAAAGCGCCGCTCGCTCCACGAGCCTGCGCTGGCGTCCAGTGCTCGTAGCCTCTCAGCTGTCGACTTTTCGCCGAACGCGCTCCGAACGGCGCGTCGAATCAACTCTGAGCGAGAGGCCCCCGTGGCCTGCGCAACGCGATCGAGAAGCTCGAGCTCCTCGTGCCCGAGATAGATCTGCGTCCTGCCCACGACATCACTATACACCATGATGTGTCATAGCGGCGGACCGGCCGAGCCGGACAGCAGTCGGCCCCGCTATCGGTGATCGCTCTTAGAGCGCGCCGCCGGCTGCGGGCGGAGCGCCCGCTTCCAGCGGATTCTCTTCACCGCTCTGACGCGCCAGTGACTCCTCGACGAGGAGGAGGCTGTCCTTGCCACGCTCCACGACGGCCAGGAGGTCGGACATGCTCGACACTTCCTCGCGCTGCTCCTGGAGGAACCAGTGGAGGAACTGCTCGCCGACGAGCTCGCCCTCCTCGCGGGCCAGCGCGACGAGCGCCGCGATCTGCCCGGTAACGGTCTTCTCCTGCTCGAGCGCGAGGCGCACGGGCGCGACAACGTCCGCGAACGACGTCTGCGGCGCCTCGACGCCGGGGATCGTGACCTCGACGCCCGCGTCGAGGAGGTACTGGACGAGCATCATCGCGTGGTTTCGCTCTTCGACCGCCTGCCGGTAGAAGTGCGCCGCGAGCTGCGGCAGCGTCTCGCCGTCGTAGTACACCGCGATGGCCACGTATTGCTGGGAGGCGGCGAACTCGTGCCCGATTTGCTCGTTCACCGAGGATGCGAATGCCACGGTCGGACTCTATCCCCTTCCTTCCGTCTGCACGTGCGAATAGGCTCCCGGCGATGGAACCGAGGCGAGTGATCATCGTCGGCGCCGCCGGCCGCGACTTCCACAACTTCAACGTTCTCTTCCGCGACTCCGCAGAGCACGAGGTCGTCGCCTTCACGGCCACGCAGATCCCGAACATCGACGGCCGCGTGTACCCGTACGAGCTCGCCGGGCACCGGTATCAGGTCGGCATCCCCATCCGGCCCGAGCTCGAGCTCGAGGACATCATCGCCGAGCACGAGGCGAACGAGGTCGTGTTCTCGTACTCGGACGTGTCGCACGAGCACGTGATGCACATCGCGTCGCGGGCGCTCGCGGCCGGGGCGGACTTCCGGCTCGTCGCGCCACGGGAGACAGAGCTCCCGTCGAAGAAGCCGTGCGTCGCCATCTGCGCCGTCCGAACAGGCGCCGGCAAGAGCCAGACGAGCCGCCGTGTGACGGAGATCCTTCGCGCAGGCGGGCACCGCGTGGCCGTCCTTCGCCACCCGATGCCGTACGGCGACCTCTCGAAGCAGGTCGCGCAGCGCTTCGAGCGCTACGAGGATCTCGAGGCGGCCGACTGCACGATCGAGGAGCGCGAGGAGTACGAACCGCACATCGCCGCGGGCAACATCGTCTTCGCCGGCATCGACTACGCGCAGATCCTCGACCTGGCCGAGGACGCGGCCGACGTGATCGTCTGGGAGGGCGGCAACAACGACACGCCGTTCATCCGGCCGGACATCCACCTGGTCATCCTCGATCCGCACCGGGTAGGCCACGAGCTCCGCTTCCATCCCGGCGAGACGAACCTCCGCATGGCCGACGTCTGCATCGTCAACAAGGTGGACTCAGCGCCTGAGGGCGCCGTCGACCAAGTGCTGGCTTCGGTTCGCGCGCACAATCCCAGGGCTCAGGTCGTGCTCGCCGCCTCGCCCATCGAGGTAGAGGGCGGCGGCGACGAGATCCACGGCAAGCGCGTGCTCTGCATCGAGGACGGGCCGACGCTGACGCACGGCGACATGACGTTCGGCGCGGCTGTCCTGGCGGCCCAGCAGTTCGGCGCCGCGTCGCTCGTCGACCCGCGGCCTTTCGCGGTCGGCTCCATCGCCGAGACCTTCGTGAAGTACCCGAAC
>JBKJWA010000146.1:0-2957 GCA_046716705.1 Gaiellaceae bacterium | reverse complement strand
AGCCTAGACTCACGCTCCAATGGCCGCCGGACGCCTCCCGCTGTGGGTCTGGGTCGTGCCACTCGCCTCTGCGATCGCCGCCGTCCTTGCCTGGACGGTGTGGTGTCACACCGAGCGCGGGACCTGGCTGGGAGGCGTCCTGACACTGACGACGGGCGTGCTCGTGCTGGCGTTCGCTCACGAGTCCCTTCCACACCGGCGCGGCTTCGGCGGCTGGCTCGGTCGATGGGCGCTGGCGCTGCTGGCGGGAGCGGCGGCGACCGCGCTCGTCTTCTCCGCCGCGGGCCTCGGCTACTACCTGCGGTGCCCGCCCTTCTAGCCGTAGCCGGGGCGCTCGCGCTCGCGGGTGGCGGCCAGGCCTCAACCGTCTCAGTCGTCGTCGTGCCACCCTTCCCGCCCGAGCGGTACGCGGAGCAGGGTGCGGTCGGCCTCATGCCCCCGGGCGACGGGCAGACGGTGAGCCGTGAGGGCGCGCTCGCGGCGCTCGTCCGCGGCAGGACGAGGAAGTCGCTGCTGGGAGGCGTCCCCGGAGGCGACCCGCTGATCGAGCTCTCTTCTCGGCCCGCAGCGGTGACGATCTATGTTTCGCTACCGCCGCCGGGGCTGCACCGGAACGACGTCCGTTACCCGGTGGCCATCGTGGGCGGCGGCTACCGCGGCCTCCTCGAGTCGCCGTCGACGCGGATCCCCGGCCTCGTGTCCATTGCGGACGTCGCCCCGACGGCCATCGCCCTCGCCCGCGACGAGGAGCCGCGCATCGGCTCGACGCCGGGCACGCCCGCCGACCTCCGCGAGCTCGACCGCACGCTCGACGACCAGTCGCGCGCCCGCAACCCGGCGATCGCCATCCTCGCGTTCTCGGCGATCGTGTTCGCAGCGCTCGCGCTCCTGCCCCGTTCTCCGAGGCTCGCGCGCGCCGGCGTGGTCGCGTCCCCGCTCGCCCTTGCGCTGTCGATCGTCCTCTCCGGCGCCGGACTGACGCGGCCTACGTTGCTCGTCCTCGCCCTTGCATTTTTCACGTGCTCACTCGCCATCGCCGGAGCGTTCATGCATCGCGGCGCGCTCGCCGTCGTATTCACAGCGCTCGTCGTCACCTACCTCGTCGTGCTCGTCGTCGAGCCGACCTGGCCGGCGCTGGCCGCCATCGGGCCGAGCCCCGGAGAGGGCGGCCGTTTCTACGGCTCGACGAACCTCACGACGTCGATCGTGGTCACCGTCACCCTCTTCGCCGGGGCGACCTTCGGCCTGCGCGGGCTCGTTTCCGTCGCCGTGCTCTCGCTCGTCACCGTCGGCTGGAGCAAGGCGGGCGCGGACGGCGGCGGGCTCGTCGTGGTCGCGGCGGGCTGTGCCGTCCTCGGGCTACGGCTGGCGACAGGCCGGCTCACGATCCGCGCGGTTGCCGTCGCAAGCGCGGTCGCCGTCGGACTCGGCCTCGCGCTCGTCGGCCTCGACGCCGCCACGGGGGGCTCGAGCCACGTCACGCGGCGTGTCGGCGAAGGGCCCAGCGCGCTCCTCGGCGAGCTCGGTAACCGGTTACACATCTCCGCGGAGCGGCTCGCGTCGTCGTGGCACGCCGCGCTCGTCTTCGCGATCGCGATCGCCGCACTCGTCGTCCTCGCCGTCCGCCGCCCGAGATTTCCCGCGGGTGAGGCCCTGCTCGTGGCGACCGGCGTGTCACTCGTCGTGAACGACACGCCGCATCATGTGGCCGCCGCCGGGGCCGTGTCCTACGGTGTTTTGTGGACCTTCGAGCGGTTAGACTCGCCCCGATGCGTCGCCTCCCGCTGATCGCCGTCATCGCCCTGCTTGCCGTCGGCCTCGCCGGCTGCGGATACGAGGGGGAGACGACCGCCTCGCCGGAGAGCGTCGAAGGCACGGCACCCAGGGCGACCGAGACGACTACGACGGAGACGACCGAGACCGAGACGACGGAGACAACGGAAACGACCGAGACGACGACCACCGAGACCACGACGGCGGTCGAAGGCGATCCGGTGGCCGGCAAGACCATCTTCGCCACGAACTGCGGTGGCTGCCATGTGCTGTCCGACGCCGGCACGTCGGGGACGGTCGGCCCCAACCTCGACGAGTCGCAGCCGGACGAGGCTCTGGTCGTCGACCGCGTGACGAACGGCCAGGGCGTCATGCCGCCGTTCGAGGGCGTGCTCACGGAGCAGCAGATCGCCGACGTCGCGGCCTACGTGTCCACCGCCGCGGGCAGCTGAGACTCCCCTCGGGCTTCCCGTCGCGCGTGGAGGCGCTCGCGTGCGACCTCGACCGGACGCTCATCGCCGCCGACGTCGAATTGCGCGCTCGTACGCGCGCCGCAATCGCGGCCGCGCGGGCGGCGGATGTTTGGTTCATCATCGCCACGGGTAGAATGTTTTGTTCGGCTCGCCCGTATGCGCTTGCTGCGGGGATCACCGAGCCGGTCGTTTGCTATCAGGGTGCAGTCGCCGCCGATCCGGTGGCCGGCGACTTCCTCCGTCACGTCCCGATGCCGCTGGACGAGGCGCACGAAGCCATCGAAGCGACGGCCGACCTCGGACACACGGTGCTCTGCTACGTGGACGACGAGCTGTACGTCGCTCGTGAGACGCGGGCATCCGACGCCTACGCACGCTTCCAGGATCTCACCGTCAACGTCGTCGGCGACCTCGGAACGTGGCTGACGCAGCCGCCGACGAAGCTCGTCACCGTCGGCGAGCCGACGGATATGGACGCGCTCGAGGTCGTCATGAAGGCGCGGTTCGACGGCCGGCTCTACATTGCGAAGTCGCTCCCCCACTTCCTCGAGTTCGCAGCCCCGGAGGTGACGAAGGCGGCCGGCCTCGAGTTTGTGGCGGAGCGGCTGGGCTTCTCCCGCGAGGCCACGGTCGCGTTCGGAGACGGCGAGAACGACGTCGAGCTGCTCGAGTGGGCCGGTTACGGCGTCGCCGTCGCGAACGCGCACCATC
>JBKJWA010000145.1:0-3330 GCA_046716705.1 Gaiellaceae bacterium | reverse complement strand
ACTCGCGGCAGCAGCTCGAGAAGATCGAGGAGCTCGTGCGATCGGGCGAGGAGGAGGGCGCGGAGATCTACCAGCCGCCGTGCCGCCTGCCCGAGCGCGGGTACTGGTTCGCCCCGGCGGTCTTCACCGACGTGGCGCAGAGCTACCGCATCGCGCAGGAGGAGATCTTCGGGCCGGTGCTCTCCGTGCTGACGTTCCGTACGCCCGAGGAGGCGGTCGAGAAGGCGAACAACACGCCGTACGGCCTCTCGGCGGGCGTGTGGACGGACAAGGGCTCCCGGATCCTCTGGATGGCCGAGCGTCTGCGCGCGGGCGTGATCTGGGCGAACACGTACAACCGCTTCGACCCCGCTTCGCCGTTCGGCGGCTACAAGGAGTCGGGCTTCGGGCGCGAAGGCGGGCTGCACGGCCTCGAGCCGTACCTGGAGTTCGAATGACACACATGCGGCACAGAGCCGCAACACCTGCGTTCGAGGCTCAGCGAGACGATCGCAGCGGGGAGGAGGCTCGGGACACCTACGCGGTGTCCTGAACGGACATGGCCAGGCTGCCCGTGAAGAAGACGTACAAGCTCTACGTGGGCGGCGAGTTTCCGCGCTCCGAGTCCGGGCGCTCGTACGAGGCGGAGGGACACAACGTCGCACGTGCGTCGCGCAAGGACGTCCGCGACGCCGTTCGCGCCGCCCGGCAGGCATTCGGCGGCTGGGCCGGCCGCACGGCGTTCAACCGTGGCCAGATCCTCTACCGGGCCGCCGAGATGATGGAGGCCCGGCGCACCGATCTCGCGGAGGCCTGCACAGGCCCGGACGAGGTGGACGCAGCAATCGATCGCCTCGTCTGGTACGCGGGCTGGGCCGACAAGCTCGCCCAGGCGCTCGGCTCCGCGAACCCGGTCGCCGGCCCGTACTTCAACTTCACCGTGCCCGAGCCCACGGGCGTGGTCGGGATCCTCTGCCCTGACGAGCCGCCGCTCGGCGGCATCGTCACGCGCGTGGCGCCTGCGATCGTTGCGGGCAACACCGTGGTCGTCGTCGCGTCAGAGCGTCACCCGGTGGCGGCGATCGAGCTCGCGGAGGTACTTGCGACGTCCGACCTGCCCGGTGGAGTCGTCAACATCCTCACGGGGTGGCAGGCGGAGCTCGCGCCGTGGCTCGCTTCGCACATGGACGTGAACGCCATCGACGTCACAGGAGCCGACGGGGGCCTTGCAGACCTCGAGCGCTCGGCCGCCGACAACGTCAAGCGCGTCGTTCGCGGCGCCGCCGACGGACAGAGCCTGTGGGACATCGCCGCGTTCGTGGAGCTGAAGACCGTCTGGCACCCGATCGGCCGCTGAGCGCTTACGCTTCCCGCGTGCACCGACGCCGCCGGCTGAGCGAGGCGATCTCCGAGGGGGACGCCATCTCGACGCTCGTTCGCATCACGACGGCCGCAGAAGCTGCCTCTGCGGAGTCGTCGGGCGCCGAGGGGGTAGCGACCTGGGGTGTCGTTCTCGACGTTCGGGAGGCAACGGCACTGCCGATCCTCGTTGCGCGCGCCAGCCCGGAGGACGCGAGCGCGTCGGGGGCCGACGCCTGGCTGCTCGTCGCCGAGGAGGAGGACGAGCTCGAGCCGCGGCACTCGCTCGCCCGCGAGCTAGGGCTCGAGTGCGTTGTCGACGTCGCCGACGAGGAGGAGCTGGAGGCCGTTCTCGAGCGAATCGATCCAGAGATCGTGCTTTTGTCTCCCCGTGAGGCAGAGGAAGAGGACGCGATCGACCGGGTGCTCGAACTGCTGCCGGACATCCCCGCGGGCAAGCTCGTGCTCGCCGAGCTGCCGTCCGCGAACGACGAAGAGCTGCTCGCACTCGAGCGCGCGGGCGTGGACGGGGTTCTCGTGCCTGTCGGCAAGCTGCTGGTCGCCGACTGACGACCGGCGGGCGGCTTTTGAGCGCTACCCTGTTCCTCCGTGCGGTACGTCGTCCTCGCAGCGATCCTCGCCGTCGCCGCAGCCGGCTGCGGTGGAGGGGACAGTACAACCACAAGCGCACCGCGCGAGACGGCGGCCGCGTCTTCGTGCCCGAAGGCGTGGCAGGCCGGCTGGCAGCGCCTCGCGAACGACGTCGGCAGCCTTGTCTACTGCCCGACGTGGATGCCGCCGGAGGTGGACGGGAAGATCGACGGTAGGTTCAAGAACGGCCGCTGGGTCGACAAGGACAAGTCGTACCTCGTGAGCTTCCTCTGGCTCGACCAGGACGCGGGGGTCTCGCGGGAGGTGCACGTGAACTTCCGCGGCTATCCGGGGCGGACGGCGATCCCGACATGCGAGAGCACGCACTCGGTGAAGGGCAAGACGATTCGGAAGCCGATCCCCTGCTTCTCCGATCCGCAGCCGAAGAAACGACGGCTCGGCGACGTGACGGCGACGGTCTACACGGCGAACCAGGGAATCGACGAGTGGCACGTCCTCTACGCGTGGAAGCGGAACGGGTCGCTCTACACGGTGAGCGAGCACGTCGCCTCACCGTACTCGTACAGCCGGGTCGTGAAGAACCTCGATCGCATGACCCGAGGTCTCGTCGCGCTCGAGCCGAACGCGTAGGAATAGCGTGCGACTCACACGACGGAGGCTGCTCGGGAGCGCGGCGGCAGGGGCGCTGGCGGCTGCGGGCATCTACGAGCTCGTCGACCAGCTGGCGGAATCGCCGAAGCGCGCCGCGGCCACCGGCCTGCCGCCGGAGCAGCACCTGCTCGACGGCCTCGCCGTCGTCGTCGACGAGAACGTCGAGGTGGTCGTGCCTCCGCTGCACCATGAGGTCGTCACCGCGACCCTGCGCACGGGAACGAGCGCAGCAGAGCTGCAGGAGGCGCAGGACGAGCTCGAGGCGGCGCTGCGCGCGCTCGACGAGCGCTACGAGGCGACCCCGGCGGGTTTGGGCGTGACCGTGGCGTGGGGTCTCCCGTACTTCCGCCGTCACGTGGCGGCGCAGGCGGCAAGACACCTGCCGATCGACAGGCGCGCGACCTCGGAGGCCGGCAAGCCGGTGCGGGCGCTCGAGAACGCCGTGCGCTTCCCGAGCGATCCGCCCGAGACGATTCTCGAGGAGAACGACGTGGCCGTCCTCCTGCGCAGCGACTCGCTCGACACGATCGCGGACGGCTCGAAGGCGCTGTTCGAGGAGCTCGACGGGATGTTCCGCGTGACGAGCATCCGGCGCGGCTTCGTCGGAGGCGGCTTCGACGGCTCGCGAAGCCTGCCGAAGCGCATGGCGATGGCAGCCGGCGTTCCGGGCGCGGATCTCATCCCGGACACGTCGCAGCTCTTCCTCGGGTTCACGTCGACGCAGAAGGC
>JBKJWA010000144.1:0-3326 GCA_046716705.1 Gaiellaceae bacterium | reverse complement strand
GGGCGGGGGCGGCTGCGGGAAGAGGCAGCGATAGCACGGCCCCTCGCCCGGCTCGAAGACCGTGACCTGGCCCTCGAAGCGGAAGATCGAGCCGTGAATCACGGGGATGCCGTGCCACACGGATGCGTCGTTCACGAGGTACCGCGTGGGGAAGTTGTCGGCGCCGTCGACGATCGCGTCCCAGCCCTCGCCGAAGATGCGCTCGACGTTCTCAGACGTCAGCCGCTCGCGGAAGACGCGGACGTTCACGTCGGGGTTCAGCGCCTCGATCGTGCGCTTGGCGGACTCGACCTTCGGCTCGCCCAGGCGGTCGGTCGAGTGGACGATCTGGCGCTGAAGGTTCGTCGCGTCGACCGCATCGTCGTCGACGATGCCGAGCGTGCCCACGCCTGCCGCAGCGAGGTAGAGGGCCGCGGGGGAACCGAGGCCACCGGCGCCGATCAGGAGGATGCGCGCCGCGAGCAGGCGGAGCTGCCCTTCCTCGCCGACCTCTGGGATGAGGAGGTGACGGCTATAGCGCGTGCGTTGCGCCGGCGCGAGTGACTCCGAGACGACGACGGGCTGGCCGCTCCGCTTCCACTCCACGATGCCGCCGTCGAGGTTCGTCACATGCTCGTAGCCGAGGTCCTCGAGCGTCTTTGCCGCGAACGCCGAGCGTGTGCCCGAGGCGCAGTAGACGAGAATCGGCGTGGAGCGGTCGGGTGCGACCCGTTCGATGCGCGACTCGAGCGAGCCGCGAGGAATGTGCACGGCGCTCGGCAGGCGACCCTCGTCCCACTCGTGCCGCTCGCGGACGTCGACGACGAGCGGTGGATCCGCGCTCTCGACAAGGCCAGCCGCCTCGGTGACGCCGATCTCGTCGATCTGCGCGCGGACCTGCTGCAGGAGCTCGCGGTAGGTCGCCATTGGTATCCAAAATATAGCGACCGCCTTCAAGGCCGCCACCGCCGCGTACTCGTCACACAGGCGGCACGGACACGACGCAGACTCCCGGCTACCCTGACCATAGGGGGTCCTGGTTCACTGCCGGAACAACGTCGCGTGCCGGGTATCGTCGCCGCGATGAGCCCTCGGGCACGCGTCAGCCTCGTCGTCGCGGTAGCGGCCACCGCGGCCGCTGGCGTCACGATTGCGGCGACGGCGCTGACCCGCACCGACGTTCCCGGCCTGCCCGCGGCGACGCAGCGCAGCGGAGTGCCCCCGCTCGTGCTCGACCTCGGGTTGCGAACCGACCCCGAGGCGCGCGCGCTTCGCCGAGCCGTGGCCCTCTATGAGCGCAACCGCCGTCCGCAGGCGCGGAGGACGTTCGAGCGCTATCGCTCGGTGGAAGCGCAGGTGGGGGCCGCGCTCTCGGGCTGGCCGGACGGCTTCGTCGACCTGCAGGACCTCGGCGGCGCGCATCCGGGGAGCGGCGCGGCGCAGCTGGCGCTCGGCCTCGGGCAGTTCTGGCGCGGCCTGACGGGCGACGCACGGCGCTCGTGGCGGCGCGCCGCGGCAGCGGAGCCCGACACGACGTACGCGATCCGCGCCGACGACCTCCTCCACCCGGAGCTCCCCGTGCCCGGACTGCCGGCCTTCGTACCGTCGTTTGCCTCGCCCGCCCGCCTCGAGCGGCTGACCCCGCCGCAGCAGTACGCGTTCCTACGCCGGCGTGCGCAGGGCGGCGACGTCCACGATGTCCTGCTCTTCGGCGCAGCTCTGCAACGGCTCGGCCGGCCTCTCTCCGCCCGCCGCGAGTTCGAGCGTGCGGCTGCGCTCGCGCCGAACGATCCCGAGGTGCTCGCTGCTGTGGCGGTCGGCCATTTCGACAAGGATCAGCCGGCGCAGGCGTTCTCACGGCTGGGCCCGCTAGCACGCCGTTTTCCGCGGGCTGCGACGGTGCGCTTCCATCTCGGCCTCCTGCTCGTCTGGTTGGGGCAGGTCGACGGCGCGAGACGGCAGTTCCGCCTCGCACGAGACGCGGAGCCTGGCTCGAAGCTCGCGAAACAGGCGACCGAATTTCTCATGAGGCTGCCGGCATCGTAGGGTTGTCCGGCATGCGGGTTGGATTCGTCTACAACGTACGTAGCGGGAAGAGCCACGCGGCGGGCGACGACGACGCAGAGTTCGACGACCCGACAACGATCGCTGCGATCTCCGAGGCCATCGCCGCGCATGGCCACGAGGTCGTAGGGCTCGAGGCGGACGCGACGCTGCCGGCGGCCCTCGTGGCCGCGGAGGTGGACATCGTCTTCAACATCGCCGAAGGCAAAGGCTCGCGCAGCCGGGAGGCGCAGGTGCCCGCGCTGCTCGACCTGCTTGGGATTCCCTTCACGGGAAGCGACGCGGTGGCCCTCGGCGTCACGCTCGACAAATCCGTGGCGAAGGCGGTCGCGCGGGCCGTCGGCGTGGCGACGCCGCTCTGGACCGTCATGACCGCTGGGGACGAGCCGCTGCCCGAGCACTTCCGCCTGCCGGCGATCGTCAAGCCGCTGCACGAGGGCTCCTCGATGGGGATCGCGGCCGATTCCGTGGTCGCGGACGAACGACGCCTCCGCGAGCGGGCTCGCGAGGTGATCGGCCGCTACGGACAGCCCGTGCTCTGCGAGGAGTACGTCGCCGGCCGGGAGATCACGGTCGGGCTGCTCGGGTCGCCCGTGCGCGTGCTGCCCGCGATGGAGATCATCTTCCTAGGCGACGAGCAGCTGCCGCTGTACTCCTTCGACGTCAAGAAGCGGTTCGAAGAGCTCGTGCGCTACGAGGTGCCCGCCCAGCTCACGGATGGCGAGCTCGCCGCTCTCGAGCGCGACAGCCTCGTCGTCTTCTCCGCACTCGGCTGCCGGGACGTCGCCCGGATCGACTTCCGGCTCGCCGTTGACGGTACACCGACGTTTCTCGAGTGCAACCCGCTGCCCGGCCTGGCCCCGGGGGTCGGCGACCTCACGTTCATCGCGGAGGCGGCAGGCATCTCGTTCGAGGGGTTGATCGGCGAGATCCTCGACTGCGCGCTGCGGCGAGTCTCATGAGCACGGACGGCGAACGGCACGGAACGATCGGCACGGTCTTTCGCAACCGCGAGCTGCGGCTGCTCGAGATCGCCTGGGCCGGCTCGGTCATCGGCCACTACGGCTTCCAGATCGCGCTCGGCGTGTACGCGTACCAGCAGGGCGGCGCGGCGGCCGTCGGCGCGATGTTCGTCCTGCGCATGCTGGGCGCCCTCGCCACGCCCCCCGCGGCGGCGCTCGGGGATCGCTACCGCCGCGTGTGGGTGATGTTCGCGAGCGACTTCGTCCGGGCGCTCCTCGTCCTCGGCACGCTTGCCGTCATCGTCGCCGACGCTCCGATCG
>JBKJWA010000143.1:0-3568 GCA_046716705.1 Gaiellaceae bacterium | reverse complement strand
GAGAACTTCTGGTGGGTCGGCGGTCCCGGGCCGTGTGGCCCCGACTCCGAGATCTACTGGGACTGGGGCCTCGAGCATGGGTGCGGCGAGCCCGATTGCGCGCCGGCGTGCCCGCGCTGCGACCGGTTTCTCGAGTTCTGGAATCTCGTCTTCATGTCGTACGAGCTGCATGACGACGGATCGCTGACGCCGCTTCCAGAGGAGAACATCGACACCGGCCTGGGCCTGGAGCGCAGCGCGGCGATCCTCCAGGACGTCAAGACCGTGTACGAGACCGACGGCTACCGCGAGATCATGGACTGGATCGCAGTGGAGTCGGGCGTCGCGTATGGCGACTCCGAGCGGGCGACGAAGGCGCACCGCATCCTCGCCGACCACGGCCGTGGCATGACGTTCATCGTGGCCGACGGTGTCACGCCGTCGAACGACAAGGAGGGATACGTCCTGCGCCGCATCATCAGGCGCGCCGTCCTGCAGGCGCAGAGGATCGGGCTGGCCGACGTCTGGCGGCTGCCCGCGGTGGTCGTCGCTCAGCTCGGCGACGTCTATCCCGAGCTCCGTGAGCACGCTGAGACGATCGAGCAGGTGGTCAGGGCCGAGGAAGAGCGATTCTCCGAGACGCTCGAGCGCGGCCTCGAGCGCTTCGAGGAGCTGGCGGGCCAGCCGGCCGTCTCCGCCGAGGATGCGTTTACCCTCGCAGCGACGTACGGCTTCCCTGTCGAGCTCACGGTCGAGCTCGCGGAGGAGCGCGGCCAGCAGGTGGACGCCGACGGCTACCGCCGGCTGATGGACGAGCACCGCGAGATCTCGCGGGGCGCGGCTGAGACGGCGATTCGCACGATCGACGGCGCGCAGACGATGTTCGTCGGCTACGAGAAGACCGAAGTGTTGACCGCGATCGCCGCCCTCGAGCCCGACGAGGACGGCCGCTTCCGCGCGAAGCTCCACGAGTCGCCGTTCTACGCGGAGGGCGGTGGCCAGGTTTCCGACGTTGGCTTCATCGAGCACGAGGAGACAGGTGCGCGCGCCGAGCTCGTCGGCGCTGTGCGCTCCGGAGACGACCAGACGCTGCTCTTCGCAGGCGAGGGCTTCGCTGTTGGCGACCGCGTGAAGGCGGTCGTCCCCTGGCCGGAGCGGTTCCCGACGATGGCGAACCACACGGCCACGCATCTCCTGCACAAGGCGCTTCGGGAGGAGCTCGGCGATCACGTGCGCCAGGCCGGGTCGGCCGTGCGTCCCCACAAGCTCCGCTTCGACTTCACCCATCCGCAGGCCCTGACGGCAGAGGAACGCACTGCAGTGGAGCGCCGCGTCAACGAGAAGATCTTCGAGAACGTCTCCGTGCTCGCGTACGTCGTGCCGCTCGAGGAGGCGACGGCCATGGGCGCGACGATGCTCTTCGGCGAGAAGTACGGCGAGGATGTCCGCGTGATCGAGGTTCCCGGGTACTCGATGGAGCTGTGCGGCGGCACGCACGTCGCGCGGACGGCGGAGATCGGCCCATTCGTCATCCTCACGGAGAGCTCGGTCGGCTCGGGCGTCAGACGGATCGAGGCGGTCACCTCCGGTGATGCGTACGCGTACCTCCAGAGCCGATCCCACGAGGTGGACGCGCTGAGAGGCGAGCTCGAGAGCGCTCGCAAGGAGAAGCCGAAGGCGGCCGCGGCGACGCCCGACATCGAGCCTCACGTCACGCCGGTAGAGGGGATCAATGTCATCGCGCAGGAGGTGCCGGGGCTCGACGGCGATGCGCTGCTCGAGCTCTCGGACCGCTTCAAGCAGCGCAACGCGCCCGCCGCCGTCGTCCTCGGCTCCGTGGAAGACGGCCGGGTCCACCTCGTCTGCAACTTCGACGAGTCGGTCGCGGAGAGGGTGAGCGCGTCCGACGTCGCGAAGGCTGCGGCCGCGGGCGTGGGTGGCGGGGGAGGAGGGCGGCCGACGATGGCACGCGCCGGCGGCACTGAGCCGGAGAAGCTCGGCGGCGCGCTCGCCGAGGCGGAGCGGCTCGTGGTCGGCGCGCTGATGCAGTGAAGGTGCTCGCGCTCGACTACGGGCGTGCGCGTACCGGCGTTGCGGTCTCTGATCCGACCGGCGAGCTGGCGCGACCGGTCGGGGTCGTCGAACGTGTCCGCAGCGAGGGAGGACTGGCGCGGCTGGCGGACATCGTCGCCGAGGAGGAGGCGGAGCTCGTCGTCGTCGGCATGCCGCTGACGCTGAAGGGCGAGCGAGGCGAGCAGGCCCGCGAGACGGAGGCCTTCGTCGACGTGCTGCGCACGGTGCTCGACGTGCCGGTGGAGACGTACGACGAGCGCTTCACGTCCATGCTCGCAGGCGGCGACGATGCTGGCGCCGCGGCGCACCTGCTTTCGGACTACCTCCACTGGAGCAAGCCGTCATGAAGGCCTGCCTGGGCGTCGCCGCGCTCGCGGCGGTGTCGCTGGCAGCGTGCGGTGGCGAGTCGCCGCCTCCCGCGCAGACCGTCCCCGCGCCGAAGGTGCTGCGGATCGTCTTCCCAGAGGGGTTCACGCGGGCGCAGATGGTCGAACGTGTCGGGGCTGTGCGGAAGATCGCGAAGGTGAGGCGGAAGGTGACGATGCGCATGACCTCGTCCGCCTATGCGGCGGCGACGGCGGCCTCGCCGATCCCCCTGCCGTTCCGGAAGAACGCGCGCGAGCAGATCGAGGGCTTCCTCTTTCCGGCGACGTACGCGTTCTTTTCGAACGAGCCGGCGCAGCGGTTCGTCCGCCGGCAGCTCGGCGCGTTCCGGAAAGCATGGCGTCGCGTGGACATGCGCTACGCACGCTCGAAGAACCTCACGCCGTACGACGTTCTCGTCATCGCGTCGATGATCGAGCGCGAGGTCGTCGTGCCGCGAGAGCGGAAGCTCGTGGCGGCCGTCGTCTACAACCGGCTGCGGGCCGGAATGCCGCTGCAGATCGATGCGACGCTGCGCTATGGCCTCGACATCCTCCCGACGGAGCCGATAACGAAAGAGCATCTCGCGTCGGACTCGCCGTACAACTCGCGCATCCGCACGGGCCTGCCGCCGACGCCGATCGCGAACCCCGGCCTGGCCTCGATGCAGGCGGCGGCGCAACCGGCGAAGGTCGACTACATCTACTTCGTGCGCAAGCCGGACTGCCGCAGTCACTTTTTCACGGCCAGCGCAGCCGAGTTCGAGGCGTACACGCGCGAGGGGTTGCAGTGCTAGCCGGTCTCATCGGCTACCCGCTGAAGGGGTCGCTGTCGCCCCGGATGCAGAACGCCGCCTTCGCGGAGTGCGGGCTCGACTGGTCGTACGCGCTCGTGCCCGTTCGCGAGGGTCACGTGGAGGAGGCGGTCGTAGGGCTCGTCGCGCTCGGCTTCGCGGGCGCGAACGTCACGACCCCGCACAAGCTCGCCGTGGCGCCGTACTGCGAGACGGATCTGCCGTCGGTCAACACGCTGATCGTGCGCGAGGGGCGCACCGAGGGTCACTCGACCGACGCGGCGATCCTCGACGGGCTTACCGCCGAACGGCCGGCGATCATCGGCGACGGTGGCTCGGCTGTGGCCTTCCGCCGTGCCC
>JBKJWA010000142.1:0-3987 GCA_046716705.1 Gaiellaceae bacterium | reverse complement strand
GGGGCCGCGGGGGGGGGGCCGGGGGCACGGGAATTCTGGCTGCAGAGTGAGTGTCTAGCCGACGAGCTTGACGACGGTCGCGCCGAAGAAGTTCTCGCCTGACTCGCTCGCGAGGCCTTCCCACGTGACGCGCGAGAACCAGCCCTGGACCTCGCCACCGCTGCCTCGGGCGATGAAGTTCTTCACGTAGAAGCCGACCCAGCCGATGACGCGATACTCGTAACCGGCGCCCTGCTCCTGCACAGCGTCGTAGACGGGGAAGAGCAGCTCCGTGCCGCGGCGGGAGAGCATCGTTTCCTTGAACTCCTGCGGGTTGAACTTTGCGCCCGGGTTCGAGTAGTACCACCCGAGCGGCATGTAGCCCTCGTAGCCGTTCTCGAGCCAGTCGACGAGCGTCTGCTGGCCGATGCCACCACGGCTGCCGTCGATGTTGATGACCCTGAAAGCGCCCAGCGAGGGGTTGCTGCTTTCGAGATCGATCGTCGTCTGGTACCCGTCACCGAAGCAGGGGCAGCCGCCTCCGCTGAGCATCGGGTGCCATCTCGGGACCGCGAGCGGCGCGACGAACTGCGCCGAGCCGAGGTTGTACGCCCGCGCCTTCGCGTCGGCGCTGATGTCGACAGACGACACGCCGAGCACACGCGAGAGGAACCCGGGAGCGACAGTCTCGGCCTTGATGCTGATGGTGTCGTTGGGGAACGTGTTCGAGGAGAACTGGATCTGCGACACGCCTCCGCCGTTCTTGTCCCCGTACTCCTGCGCGAGCGCCTGCGCCTCGGCGGTCGAGGCGGGAAGCTTCTGTGCGCCCGCGAGCGCGGCGGAGTCGGCGACGGTCTGCATGGCCCGGTGGGTCCTGAACCACGAGCCGACGTCCAAGACGAATGCTCCCATAGCGCAGAGCGCCACGATGGAGACAGCCATCATCGCGGTCATCTGTCCGCGTTCGCTGCTTCGGCCGAAACCGAGTCTCTTGGTCATTCCACACGCTCCGTTGTGCACGAGTTGAGGTTGCCGCTCTGGACCACGAGCCCGATGAGGTTGATCGAGTACGGGTACGAGGCGCAGACGCGGAGATCCGTTCCGGGCTGCCACGTGGAGGTGACGCTGACGCCGACCTGACCCCCGTCGAGGTTCGCCGCGGACTCCTTGACCTTCGTGACGACCTTGTCCGTTCGGTCACACGTGCCGCTGCACGAGAGCGGGGCGCCGAACCGGGCGCCGGCGCGGGTGGCGTCGGTGAGCTGGATGTAGTTGTGGAAGGCGATGCCGCCCTGCGCGATGCCGAGCAGGAGCAGGAGGAAGATCGGCAGGACGATGGCGAACTCCGTCATCGTCTGCCCCCGCTCTCCGTTTCGTCTCCGAGCCATCAGGCTCCCCTTCAACCGCTTCATGCACTGTGGATCGTCCGGAGAGGGCCGAACCTCATCCCCCCGGTGGGTGAAGGTCTTCCTCAGATGAGTGAGCCGCGACTTCGGCGCTACTCGACGGGAACCTCATCGCGTCAACGAGGGAAGTCGATCGCCGATCAGGCTCGGGCCGTCACCCGATTGAGGGAAACTCCGGCCTCACCCCCCGTGTCAGGGAACTGTGAAGCCGCAGTCGGCGCGATGACAAGAGGCGATTCCGGTGCGCCTCCCTCAGCCGACATCCCGCAGTGCACGCCTCCACTTCCTGTGGCTGTTGAGCGCGGCCGCGTTCCTCTTCGCGGGGGTCGTCTGGTCGGGGTCTCAGGCCTACGCCGTCGAGCTCTCGCCGGCCGAGGCTCAGGGCCACGAGGACGAACGAGCCGAAGCCGATCGCATAGCGCTGCTCGGCCGGCTCCAGCTCGCGGGAATCGCATCCCGCCGCGCCGGGCCTCCACGGCTGCCGGCCACGCCGGCAGTCACCACCGCCGCACCGGCGCCTGACGAGCAACAGCGGGCGCTCGCCCGCTACATGGCCGCGGTCGGCACGGACTCCGTCGAGACCGCCGTCCTGCAGTCCGGCTCCTCGCTCGCTCAGCGAGTGCTCGCCGACGACCGCATCAACCTCGCTTCGGGTTACGGCGACGTCGCCTCGGAGCAGATCGATCCACGCGTGCTCGCGCTCCTCCTCTACCTCGCCGAGGCTCACGGCGAGGTGACCGTCTCCTCCCTCATCACCGGCCACTCGCGGTTCGTGGCCCAGACTGCGGCCGAGGCGAAGCGGAAGGCGCCGCGGCGCGTCTCCGCTCACGTGTACGGCCGCGCGGTGGACATCTCCTCGATCGGCGGCGTCCCGGTCATCGGCAACCAGCAGCCCGGCGGCATCGTCGACCGGGCCTTGCAGGACATCCTGTCGCTGCCCTCGGCGCTCCAGCCGTCGCAAGTGATCTCGCTGCTCGACCTCTCAGGGCCGTCGTTCCGGTTGCCCGACCACGGCGACCACTTGCACGTGGGCTACTAGTCTCGGCGCATGGCAGTCGTCCGCAAGGAAGACGGCACCGTCGTGTGCGCACGTTGCGCCGTCGCCGACTCGGCATGGCGGCGCACGAAAGGGCTCCTCGGGCGCGCCTCGCTGGACGAGGAGGAGGGCATCCTCCTGCGGCCGGGCGGGTCGATCCACATGTTCTTCATGCGGTTTCCGATCGACGCGGTCTTTCTCGACCGCGACCTGCACGTGCTCCGCGTGGCCGCCGGCCTCAAGCCGTGGCGGATGGCGTCGAAGCGTGGCGCGAAGGCCGTCCTCGAGCTACCAGCGGGCCGCTGCGCCCGCATCGGCCTCGGGGCCGGCGCCCGCCTCGTCATCGACTGAGCCGGCGCTGCCCCCGGCCCGCGGCGACGGCCACAACAGCGATCGCCGCGACTGCCGCACCGGCACGGCAGAGCATGCTCATACCGTAGCCGCTCACTCGACCGTGACGGTCTTGGCGAGATTGCGCGGCTGGTCGATGTTGAGGCCGCGCAGGCGGGCGATCTTGTACGCGAGCAGCTGCAGCGGCACGACGGCGAGCGGCGCCTGAAGCAGCGGGCTCGTCCTCGGGACGAAGATGACGTCGTCGGCGTGGTGCTGGATGTCCTCGTTGCCGTCGGTCGCGATCGCGATGACGTTGGCGCCGCGCGCCCGCGTCTCCTGGATGTTCGACACGACCTTGTCGTACACGGGCGAGTCGGTCGCGACGCAGACGACGGGCGTCTGCTCGTCGAGCAGCGCGATCGGGCCGTGCTTCATCTCCCCCGCCGAGTACGCCTCGGTGGGGATGTACGAGAGCTCCTTGAGCTTCAGCGCCCCCTCCAGGCACACCGGGAGACCGACGTTCCGCCCGAGGAAGAGGAAGAACGGCTTGTCGAAGTGGCGCTGCGCGATCTCGTCGATCGGGTGGTCGCCGGCGAGGAACGACGCCATCTTCGTGGGGAGCTCGTGCACCTCCTCGAGCAGCGCCGCGATCGCCTCGTCCGGCAGCGTCTTGCGCGCCTGGGCGAGCTTCAGCGCGATGAGATAGAAGAGCGAGACCTGCGACGTGAACGTCTTCGTGGCCGCGACGCTCATCTCGAGACCGGCGCGCGTGAAGATGACCGAGTCGACCTCACGCGTGATCTGCGTGCCCATCATGTTCGTGATTGCGAGCGTGCGCGCGCGCGACTCGCGGGCCAGCCGCATCGCCGCCAGCGTGTCTGCGGTCTCCCCGGATTGCGTAATACCGATGACGAGCGTGTCCCTCGAGAGCACGGGGTTCCGGTAGCGCCACTCGCTTGCGATGTCGTGCTCGACGGGGATGCGCGCCCATTCCTCGATCGGATAACGCGCGACGACACCCGAGTGGTACGCCGTCCCGCAGGCGACGATGACGATGCGCCTGAGGTTTCGGATCTCCTCGTCCTCGAGGCCGAGCCCTTCGAGCTCGAGCCGCCCGTGGCGGATCCGGTCGCCGATCGTCTCCTCGATCGCGTCCGGCTGCTCGTAGATCTCCTTGAGCATGAACGTCTCGAAGCCACCCTTCTCGGCCGCCTCGATGTCCCAGTACACGTA
>JBKJWA010000141.1:0-9232 GCA_046716705.1 Gaiellaceae bacterium | reverse complement strand
AGAGCGCTCGCTGGATCGGCCGCAACGCCGGCCGCGTACTCGGCGCCGAACGCCTCCGGACGCCACGCCTGATCGCCTTCAAGCGCGGTCGCGTCCTCAACGAGCCGCTTGGCGTCGTCGGCGTCATCTCTCCGTGGAACTATCCGCTCGGCGTCCCCTTCACGCAGGTCGCGGCCGTTGTCGGAACAGGCAACGGCGCGGTGCTCAAGCCGTCCGAGCTCACTCCCTTGACGGGGGAGCTGGTGGCGCAGCTGTTCCGTGAGGCCGGCTTTCCGCGGAACCTTGTGCGCGTTGCTCACGGTGCGGGTGAGACGGGGCGAGCCCTCGCCGAAGCGGACGGCATCGCGAAGATCGTGTTCACGGGATCTGCCGATGCCGGTCGGGCGGTCGCGTCGGCAGCTGCCCCGCTGCTCCGGCCGGTGACGCTCGAGCTCGGCGGCAAGGATCCCCTTATCGTCTTCGCGGACTGTGACCTCGGGCGCGCTGTCGCGGGCGCGCTCTGGGGGTCGTTCACTAACTGCGGTCAGGTGTGCTCCGGCGCCGAGCGGATCTACGTCGAGCGGCCGCTCTACGACGGATTCACGGAAGAGCTGGTCGCCAAGGCACGCAGGCTCAGGATCGGCCGCGGTGACGATCCCGAGGTCGATCTCGGCCCGATGATCACGGAGGGCCAGCGGGAACGGATCGAAGACCTCGTCGAGGACGCTCAAGACAACGGCGCGAGCGTTCTCACGGGCGGCGAGCGGCCTGAGACAGGCCTGCCGGGGTGGTTCTTCGAGCCGACGGTGCTCGCGGGAGACGGGATCGAAGGTCGCGTCGCCGACGAGGAGCTGTTCGGCCCCGTCGTCACCATCGAGCCGTTCGACACGGAGGATCAGGCGGTGACCCTCGCCAACGGATCTCGCTACGCACTCGGCGCAAGCGTCTGGACGACCGATACCGCGCGCGCACGGCGCGTCTCTGCGGCGCTCGACGCCGGAGCTGTGTGGACGAACGACATCGCGTACTCGTACTTCTTCGCCCAGGCGCCGTGGGGCGGCCGAAAGGGCTCCGGCTATGGGCGCACGCACGGGTTGCAGGGCCTCCGCGAGCTCGTCAGCCCGAAGTACGTCGACGAGGACTCCGGCCGGGTCGCCGTGCCGTGGTGGTACCCGTACGGCACCGGCGGCGTCGAGGGGCTGAAGGGGGGGCTCGAGCTTCTCTACCGGACGACGCCCGGTGCGCGAGTGCGCGGCGCCGCCGCCCATCGCGCCGGGTTGGCCCGGCTCACACGGCGCTATTCGGGGCGCCGGTGACCGGCGAGCTCTCGCATCTCGACGACACCGGCCGCGTGCACATGGTGGACGTCGGCGGGAAGCCGCACGAGCGGAGGCGCGCGGTGGCGGCGGCCACCGTCCGCATGGCGCAGGGTACGGTCGACCGCCTGCGCGAGCTGCCCAAGGGCGACGCGCTCGCCTGCGCGGAGGTGGCGGGGATCATGGCTGCCAAGCGGACGAGCGAGCTCATCCCGCTTTGCCATCCGCTGCCGCTCACGCACGTCAGCGTGCAGGCGGAGCCCGGCGACGGGTCGGTCGTGATCACCGCCGTGGCCGAGACGACGGCGCAGACGGGCGTCGAGATGGAGGCGCTGACCGCCGCCGCCGTGGCAGCGCTGACGATCTACGATATGGTCAAAGGGGTCGATCCGCAGCTCGCGATCGAGGACGTTCGGCTGCTGGAGAAGACGAAGTTGTGAGAGCTGCGGTGCTCACGGTGTCCGACGGTGTCGTGGCCGGCACACGCGAGGACCTGAGCGGCGACGTGCTCGCGGACTTGCTGGCCGCCGAGGGCTTCGAGGTGACACGCCGCGCCGTCCCCGACGAGCAGGAGGAGATCTCGACCGCGATCTCGGAGCTGGCGGAAGAGGCCCAGGTCGTGCTCACGACGGGCGGCACCGGGGTCGGACCCCGCGACGTGACGCCGGAGGCCACGCGCACGGTGCTCGACCGCCGGGCGCCGGGCATTTCCGAGGCGATACGCGCGGACGCGGTGACGAAGACGCCGCACGGCCTGCTCTCCCGCGGCGCCGCCGGCATCCGCGGCAAGACGCTCGTCGTGAACCTCCCCGGCTCCCCAGGGGGCTGCCGGGACGGGTTCGCCGTGCTGCGGCCGGCGCTCGGGCACGCGGTACAGCTGCTGGCCGGCGAGGAAACGGCGCACCGACAGACGTGATGGAAGGCGCAATCCTCTACCCGAGGCGCTTCGCGGCGCTCGTGAAGCTCGAGCACACGGTGTTCGCGCTCCCGTTCGCCTACGTGGGCGCGTTTCTCGCGCTCGACGGAGTGCCGGGCGGCGCGGAGGTCTTTTGGGTCACGCTGGCGATGGTCGGTGCGCGGTCGCTCGCGATGGCCGTGAACCGCGTCGTGGACGCAGGCATCGACGCGCGGAACCCGCGCACCGCGGGCCGCGAGCTGCCGAAAGGGGCGCTTGCGCCGTGGCACGTCCTCCTGTTCTGCGCCGCCTCGCTTGCCGTCTTCCTGCTCGCCGTCTACAACCTCGACCCGGTCGTGCGCTGGCTATGGCCGATCCCGGTTGCGATGTTCGTCGTCTACCCGTACCTCAAGCGCGTCACGTGGCTGAGCCACGCCTGGCTCGGGCCGACGCTCGGCCTTGCGCCCGTAGGCGGCTGGGTGGCGATGACCGGTGAGCTGCCGCTCGCGGCGTGGTTGCTCGGTGCCGCGGTCGGAGCCTGGGTGGCCGGCTTCGACCTCCTCTATGCCGTCTTCGACGTCGAGGTCGACCGCGCGCAGGGCCTCCACTCGTTCCCGGCGCGCTTCGGAGTGTCCGCCGCGTTCTGGGGCGCCCGCGTGCTTCATGCCGCGACCGTGGCGCTGCTCGCGTGGGCCGGCCTCGGCCTCGAGTCCGGCGTCTTCTACTGGCTCGGCGTGGGAGCCGTTGCGGCTCTGCTCGCATACGAGCACGCAATCGTCTCGCCCGGGGACCTGCGCCGCCTGAACATGGCGTTCTTCACGCTGAACGGCGTCATCAGCATCGTGTTCTTCTGCTTCGTGCTCCTGGATGTAGCGACGTGATTCGCGCGACCGGCCTTGCCAAGCGCTACGGCGACAAGCGCGTGCTTCAGGGCGTGGACTTCGAGCTACCCCGCGGCGGGTTCTTCGTCGTCACGGGGCCCAACGGCTCCGGCAAGACGACGCTGCTGCGGCTCTGCGCGGGGCTGGCGGCACCGACGTCGGGCGAGCTGGTCGTGGACGCGGACCGCGGCTCGATCGGGTTCCTCGGGCACGAGCCGCTCGTCTACAAGGAGCTGACGGCGCTCGAGAACCTCGATTTCTACGGGCGCCTGTACGGGATTCCGGAGCGGCGCGAGCGGATCGGGATGCTGCTCGAGCGGTTCGGTCTCTGGGAGGTGCGAAAGGAGCTCGTGTCGACGTTCTCGCGGGGGATGGCGCAGCGCCTCGCACTCTGCCGCTCCCTGCTCCACGACCCCGAGCTGCTGATTCTCGACGAGCCGTACAGCGCCCTCGACGAAGCGGGCGCCGACCTGCTCGACCGCGAGCTCGCCGAGTTGCGCACGACGGCGACGTGCCTCGTGGCAACGCACGATCCCGAGCGGGTCGAGGCGCTGACGAGCGGAGCCCTGGCGCTCGCGTGAGGCGCTACTTCCACGACGCGGCCGCGCTCGCCCGCAAGGATGTGCTGCTCGAGCTGCGCGGCCGCGAGACGCTGCCCGCGATGGTGCTGTTCGTCGTCTCCGGCCTCGTCGTCTTTCACTTCGCCGTGCCGACGGAGGACTCCGAGGCGGTGGGCGCCGGGTTGCTGTGGGTGGTGATCCTCTTCACCGCGATGCTCGCGCTCGTACGGGCTTTCGTGGCCGAGCGCGAGCAGCGGCTGATGGACGGCCTGCTGCTCGCGCCGTGCGACCGCAGCGCCATCTGGCTCGGGAAGTCGCTCGCGGTGCTCGCGTTCCTCGGGCTCACGGAGCTCGTCGCCTTGCCCGCGTTCGCGCTCTTCTTCGGCGGGCTCGGTTGGGGAACCGTCGCCGGCGTCGCCCTCGCCAACATCGGCATCGTCTCGGTCGGCACCCTGCTGGCCGCGATGGCCTCTGTCACGCGCTCACGGGAGCTGCTGCTGCCGCTGCTCTTCCTCCCGCTCGCCATACCGATCGTCGTCGGCGGCGTCGGAGCGAGCGTCTCCGACGATCCGGCCCGGTACCTCGGCTTCCTCGCGCTCTACGACGCGGTCTTTGCGATCATCTCGTGGGCGTCCTTTGAGTATGTGGTCTCGGAATAATCCGCTCGTGGCAGCGGCCGCAGGGGCGGCGGCGCTCGCCGTCTCTGCGATCGCGCTCGTCGCGTTCTACGCGCCCGTCGACCAGGACGGGCTCAACCAGAAGATCTTCTACTTCCACGTGCCCATCGCGCTGACGGCCTACGCAGCCTTCGTGCTCGGCGCGCTAAAGGGATTTCTCTACCTCTGGAAGGGCGACTCCGAGCGAGACCTCGAGAGCTACGTGGCCGTGCACCAGGGTGTGATCTTCGGTCTCCTGACGCTCGTCACGGGCTCCATCTGGGCGAAGATCAGCTGGGGTCACTGGTGGGAGTGGGGCGACCGCCAGCTCGTGCTCTTCCTCATCCTCTTCCTCTTCTACTGCGCGTACTTCATGCTCCGTTTCTCGATCGAGCCGGGACCGCAGCGCGCGTCGATCTCGTCGGTGTTCGCGCTCATAGGTGTCGTGCTCATCCCCATCAGCTTCCTCGCCATCCGCCTCGCTGAGAGCCTCGTGCACCCGGTGACGTTCACGCGCGACGGGCCGCAGATGGCGGGCTCGCAGTTCGCGACGTTCGTCGTCTGCCTGGCGGCGATGCTCTCGATCGGCTATGCGTTGTACCGGATCGAGCTGGCCGGCAAGCGTCTCGACGAGCGCCTGAAGGAGCTTCGGGAGCTGCTCGCATGACGGCTGAAGAGAAGTACGTCGCGGCCGCGTATCTCGTCGTGTTCGCGTTCCTGCTCGTGTACGTGTTGCTGATCGCGATGAAGCTCTCGCGGCTCGAGCGCGACGTCGAGGAGCTGACGAGGCTGGCTCGGGAGCGGAAGGAGGCAAGCGGTGGCTGAGTTGCTCTTCCTGCCTGCGCTGCTCGGCTACGGGGAGGCGGCGATCGCGTACGCCGGCGACGCCTGGCACCCCGGCCGGGCGGGGCGGTTCGCGACCTGGGGCGTGCGAGTCGGCTGGCTCGCGCAGACGGCGCTCATCGTCGCGCTCTTCGCCGGCAGCGGTGGCTTCCCCTGGGACACCTGGGCCGGGACGCTCAACCTCTTCGTCTGGCTCGTCGTCGGGGGCTACCTCGTCTGGGGCTGCCGCGCTCGCTATGCGTTGCTGGGCCTCGCGATCATGCCGCTCGCGGCCGGGCTCCTGCTCGCCTCGTGGCTCGCCGGCGCCGGATCGTCGTCCGGCGACGCGGTCGCATACTCGACGCCGTTCCTCGTCTTCCACGTCGGGCTCGTGCTCGCGGCGTTCGCCGGGCTGACGCTCGCGGCCGCGATGTCCGCTCTCTACCTCTACGAGGAGCGGCGGCTCAAGCGCCGGCGGCCTGCGTCGCTGCTCGGGCGCATGCCCTCCCTCGTCACGCTCGACACGCTGGCTTCGCGCACGGTGCTCGTGTCTTTGCCCGCCCTGGCGGCGGGAGTCGGCCTCGGTCTCGTCCGGCTGCGTGAGACCGGAGGCGGCTTCGATGCCCTCATGGCCGCGTCGCTCGCGACGATCGCCGTGTACGCCGCGTATCTCGTGTTGCGCCTCGAGGCCGGCTGGCGCGGACGCCGTGCCGCGTATCTCGCCCTCGCCGGGTTCGCCCTCGTCATCGTCGTGCGGCTCGCGCTGCCGCTCGCCCACTTCGCATGAGGTCGCCGTATCTCATCGGGCTCTCTCACCGGCGGGCTCCGGTCGAGCTGCGTGAGCGAGTTTCGCTGTCGGAGTCGGATGCGGCGGAGCTGTCGCGCCGGCTCGCAGGTGACGCCGGCGAGGCTGTCTGCCTGTCGACCTGCAACCGAACGGAGATCTACGGCACGGGCGACGACGCCGAGGCGCTGGCCCTCCTGTCGGAGAGCTCGGGGCTCCCGCCTGACGAGCTGGCGGCTGTCGTCTACCGGCTTCGTGGCGACGACGTGGCGCTTCACCTTTTCCGCGTGGCCGCGGGGCTCGACTCGCTCGTGCCGGGTGAGGGGCAGATCCTCGGCCAGGTGCGCTCGGCGTTCGAACGCGGCGTGACCGGCCTCCTGCTCGATCGGATGTTCCGCGGTGCCATCCACGCCGGGCGACGGGTTCGCTCACAGACCGCGATCGGCGAGGTGCCGGCCTCGGTGGCGGCTGCGGCGGCTGCGCTCGCCGAGCAGCTCTTCGGCGACCTCTCGTCGTGCTCCGTGATGCTGCTCGGCGCCGGCAAGACAGGGGAGCTCGCCGCCGCGAGCCTCGTCGCGCGCGGAGCGCGCATCGAGCTCGTCGCGAACCGCTCGCCGGCGAAGGCGCAGGAGGTGGCCGAACGCTACGGCGGTGCGGCCGTTGCCCTGTCCGAGGTGTCCCGCCGGCTACCCGAGGCGGACGTCGTCGTTGCGTCCACGAGCGCCCGCGGCTTCGTGCTCGTCCGCGACGACGTCGAGCCGACCTTGCGCGCGAGAAGGGGCCGGCCGCTCTTCTTCATCGACATCGCCGTGCCGCGCGACGTCGATCCGGCCGTACACGAGCTGGAGGGGTGCTACGTCTACGACATCGACGACCTCGAGGCGGTCGTCACCGAGTCGAGCCCGGGCCGCGCCGGCGAGGCGGCCAGGGCGGAGGCGATCGTCGCGACCGAGGCGCGCCGGTTCGCCGCCTGGCGGGCTGCGCGGGACGCTGCGCCCGCCATCGCGTCGCTTCGCGCTGAGGCCGAAGAGATCCGTGTGCAGGAGCTCGAACGTGCCCGCGGGCGCCTGAGGAGACTGACGGCAGCGGAGCTCGACGTCGTGGACTCGGTCACGGCGCGAATCGTCGACAAGCTGCTGCACACGCCGACGCTGAGGCTCAAGGAAGCGGCTGCCGGCCGACTGGACGACGATGCTGCTTCGCGTCGGCACTCGCGGCAGTAGGCTCGCGCTCACCCAGGCCGGTCTGGCAGCCGACCTGCTGCGCGCCGGAGGGGACGTCGAGATCGCTCTCGTCCCGATCACGACGACCGGCGACCGCGACCGCCGCCGGCCGTTCGGCGAGATCGGCGAGCGCGGTGTGTTCGTGAAAGAGCTGGAGGAGGCGTTGCTGGCCGGCCGGATCGACGTCGCCGTCCATTCGGCGAAGGACATGACGTCTACCGACACCGCCGGCCTCGTCGTCGGCGCGTACCCGCGCCGCGAGGATGCCCGCGACGCGCTCGTCGGCAGCGAGCGGCTGGCGCCGGGGATGCGTGTCGGCACGGCGTCCGCGCGTCGCAGGGCCCAGCTGCTCGCGCTCGAGCCCTCGCTGTCGATCGAGCCGCTGCGGGGGAACATCGACACGCGCCTCGCGAAGCGCTCCGAGCGGGGTCTCGATGCCATCGTGCTCGCGGCCTGTGGGCTCGACCGGCTGGGTCTGGACCACGAGGCCGGCCACCGCTTCGACCCTGCGGAGGTGCTCCCCGAGGCCGGCCAGGGCGCGCTCGCGCTCCAGGTCCGCGAGGGCGAGCACGACACCGTCGCAGCGGCGGACGACGCCGAGACGCGGCGCCGAGTCGTTGCCGAGCGGGCCTGCGTCGCGGCCGTCGGCGGCGGCTGTCTCGCACCTGTCGCAGCCTTCCACGACGGTGAGATGCTGGAGGCGCTCGTCGCCGAGGAAAACGGCCGCTGGATCGAGCGCAGGCGCGGCGCCGACCCCATCGCTCTCGCGCACGAGCTCATGGAGCTCGCCGCCGCCCGATGAGGGTCGTCGTCACACGGGCGCCGGGTCAAGCGGAGCCGCTTGCCACGCGGATCGCCGAGCTCGGTCACGAGGTCGTGCTCTGTCCGCTCATCCGCATCGACAGCATCGGCGGCGGGCCGGTGGAGCTCTCGCACTACGACTGGCTGATCGTCACGAGCCTAAACGGCGTTGAGGAGCTGACGGCGCGGGCTCGCGGGAGGCCAGCACGGGTCGCGGCGATCGGGCCGGGGACGGCCGCGGCGCTCGCGCGAGCCGGCATCGTGGCTGACCTCGTCCCGGCGGTGTCGACCCAGGAGGGGCTGCTCGCGGAGCTGCCTATACCGCCGGGCCGCGTGCTCCTCGCCGCCGCGGAGGGCGCCCGCACGCTCATCGTCGACGAGCTCGGCGCCGACTTCCTGCCGCTCTACCGGACGACCGAGCTGCGGCCGGCGCCGCCTGCCGGCGATGTCGTCGTGCTCGCCTCGGCCTCCGCGGCTCGTGCGTTCGGTGCGATCGGGGCCGGCATGCCCGCGGTCTCGATCGGGCCACAGACGACCGCCGCGGCCCGCGACGCCGGGATCCGAGTCGTCGCGGAGGCGGTGCGACACGATCTCGACGGGCTCGTCGACGCCGTCGCTAGGCTCGAGGCGTAGATGGCGCCGCTCCCGATCACGTTCCTCACCGACTTCGGCGTCGCCGACGATTTCGTCGGCACGTGCCACGGTGTCATGAAGCGAATCGCGCCCGAGGCCGAGATCATCGACATCACCCACGGCATCGCTCCCCAGGAGATCCTCCAGGGCGCGCTCGTGCTGCGAAACACCCTGCCGTACATGCCAGAGGGCGTCCATCTCGCCGTCGTCGACCCTGGCGTGGGCACGGCGCGGAAGGCGATCGCCGTGCGTAGCGGCGACGGCCGGCTCTACGTCGGCCCGGACAACGGCTTGCTCGTACCCGCCGCCGAGCGGATGGGCGGTATCGGCGACGCCTGGGAGCTGACCGAGCAGGAATACCGCTTGTCTCCTCTCTCGCGGACGTTCCACGGCCGGGACGTCTTCGCCCCGGCGGCCGCGTTTCTGGCCGGCGGCCTCGAGCCGGCCGAGCTCGGCCCTCCTCTCGACACATCGGGCCTCGCCCGTCTGGACGTCCCCGTCGCGCAGGTCTCGGCAGAGGAGATCGTCGCGCACGTGCTCATCGTCGACCGCTTTGGCAACGTCCAGCTCAACCTCACGGCCAGCGATCTCGACCAGGTGGGAATCGTGCCCGGCACGAGGATCGAGCTCGAGATCGGGCTCGAGCGCTATTACGCTGTCGCGGCGCGAACGTTCGCCGACG
>JBKJWA010000140.1:0-2656 GCA_046716705.1 Gaiellaceae bacterium | reverse complement strand
GGACGTCGACGGCGTCTTCACCGCCGACCCGCGGATCGTCTCCGAGGCGCGCAAGCTCCACGCCGTCAGCTACGAGGAGATGCTCGAGATGGCGGCGTCAGGCGCTAAGGTCCTCCAGCTGCGGTCGGTCGAGTTCGCGCGCAACCACAGCGTCATGCTGCACGTGCGGTCGAGCTTCAGCCCGGCCGCCGGCACCTGGGTGATCGAGGAGGACGAGCGCATGCTGGAGAAGGCGATGATCTCGGGCGTCACGCACACGCTCGAGGAAACGCTGTACTGGGTGGAGAACATCACGGCGTCGCGGCTCTTCGACGCGCTCGCGAAAGGAGGCGTGAACGTCGACACGATCGTCCAGACCGGAGAGACCGAGATCGTCTTCTCGGCGCCCACGGACGACGCGGGTGCGGTCGAGCAGGCTCTGGACCCGCTTGGCGTCATCTGGCGCTCGCGCGAGGATCTGGGCAAGGTCAGCCTCATCGGCGCCGGCATGAAGAGCCACCCGGGCGTGGCGGCGAAGATGTTCTCGGTCCTCGACGACGAGAGCATCGAGCCGCAGATCGTCACGACGTCCCCGATCAAGGTTGCCTGCCACATCCCGCGTGAGGACGTCGAGCGCGCCGTGCGGGCATTGCACCACGCATTCGAGCTGCATCGAGCCGACGCGGAGCGTCCACATCTCGGCTAAGCCGAGGATCGGCGTCGTCGGCGCCACCGGGGCCGTGGGCGGTGTGTTGCTCGGCATCCTGCGCGAGCGCAGGTACGACGATGTCAGGCTTTTCGCCTCCGAGAGGTCAGCCGGCCGCGAGCTCGACGGCCGTGTGATCGAGAGAGCCACGCCCGAATCGCTCTCGGCCCGGGACGTCGACGTCTTCTTCTTCGCGATCGGCGCCTCTGCGAGCCGCGAGCTCGTTCCGCACGCGGTGCGCGGCGGCGCGCTCGTCCTCGACAAGTCCTCTGCCTGGCGTATGGAGCCGGGCGTGCCGCTCGTCGTGCCCGAGGTCAACGGCGCGCGCGCGCTCGAGCACGACGGCATTGTCGCCGTCCCCAACTGCTCCACGATTCCGCTGACGGTCGTGCTCAAGCCGCTTCACGACGACGCCGGGCTCGCGCGCGTCCGTGTCGCGACATATCAGTCGGTGTCCGGCGCCGGCCGGGCCCGCATGGACGAGCTGCGAGCCACGGCGGCGGGCGACCAGGACCTGGGCATGGACTGGGACTTCGACGGCGAGGAGTTCGACGAGGAGACGAAGATCCGCGAGGAAACGCGGAAGATCTTGGAACTGCCCGAGCTGCCGGTCAGCGCGACATGCGTGCGTGTCCCGGTGCTCGTCGGCCACTCGGAGGCCGTATGGATCGAGACCAGGCAGCCGCTGTCCGCCGAGCGTGCCCTGGAGCTGCTCGACGGTGCGCCGGGCGTGCGCGTGGAGGAGTTCCCGACGCCGGGCCAGGCCGCCGGGGGAGACGATGTGCTCGTCGGCCGCCTCCGTCCCGACTGCGCAGGCGACGGCCTCTCGCTCTTCCTCTCCTGCGACAACCTCCGCAAGGGCGCCGCGCTCAACGCAGTGCAGATCGCCGAGCTCGTGCTCGCCGAAGCGTCCCTGGCCGCTTAGGGCCGAGACACGGGCACCGGCTTCGCCGGCGCGAAAACCTCACGCAGCCTGGCCAGCACCGAGGCCCGGCTTCCGGTCAGCACAGGTTGGAGACCGCCGAATTCCAGCCGGCAGAGCTCCACCCGCCCGGCGGTACGCAGTGTCCGGAAGCCGAGATCGGCGAGGAAGTCGCGCGGAAAGACGGTGCGGTGGACGAGGAAGCGCGCGTGCATCGACTCCCCCTCCCGGTATGCGTAAGAGAACGTCTCGAGGGCAGCGGCCCCGCGGTCCCGCGCGTCGCCTATGGCCGTGAGGAAGAGCGACTGCATCACCCAGGGCGTGGACGCATCGGCGAGATACGCGCACGTGACGAGCACGGCGTCGCTGGACGGCGGCCCGGCCGGCAGCTCGGCGGCCCGCGGGAAAAGTGCTACGGGGCCGTACTGCATCGACCCGAGAAGATGGCCGTCACCGTCGACGTACAGCGTCCCCCACGCCCCCCACTCCGACTCGGCCTTCTCGCGCCAGCGGTCCTTGTCCACGGCCTTCCCGGCTCGTGACTGCCACCACACGCACTCGTGGCAGACCGACGGCGCCTTCTGCAGCGTCGCGCCCGTGAGGCCCGCGACCTGCGGTGGCACCGCCTAGCCTCCGATCTCGTGGACGACGACGTCCACGGTGGACGGGGCAGTTCCCGTCATCCGCTCGAGGTACTCGGCGACCCGCCGTTGGAGCTCACGTCCGATCGCCGGAACGGACACGCCGGCCTCGACGCCGACGTGGACTTCGACGGCTACATCGTCCTCATCCGCGATCCGGACGCCGCCGTGTCGCCGCAACCGGTCCGGTACGAGCCTGCGCACCCCTTCCACATCCTGCGCCGCATCGGCCGCGTACCGGGCAAGCACGTCGCGCGAGATCCTGTCCGGAGCCGTCATGCGTCGATTGTACGAGCCGCCACCCGCAGGACGAGCTCGGTTGCCTCCGGCCGTGCGAAGAAGCGGAACGACACGAACGTCGTGCCGAGACCCGGCGAGACGTGCATCACCGTTCCGCCACGCCGGTAG
>JBKJWA010000139.1:0-3183 GCA_046716705.1 Gaiellaceae bacterium | reverse complement strand
TGGCCGCGAAGCACGGCGCGAGCGTCCAGACGGAGACGCCCTTGCCGAAGGACGCGTATGCGCCCTATCCGCGCGAGCCGCTCTTTCAGCCTTACAGCGAAGGCGACTTGCCGGCGAGGTAGTCCTTCGCGAGGCGCTTCGGCGCCTGGATCAGCCACGCGTCCTCGATCCGCTCTCTGAGCTCGTCGAGATCGATCGCGTCGAGGTGGACGAGCACGCCCGGGTAGCCCTCGTAGTGCGGCGTCTGGAAGTAGATGTCCGGACGTGACTCGAGCATCATCGGCTTCTCGTCGCGGTCGACGCGGAGGGCGAGCGTCGCCCCGTCCCGGTCACGGCTCTTCCAGGCGAAGAGCTTGCCCCGGACGCGAAACGCGGTCCGCTCACCTGGCTCCTCCACCGCTTCCGGGAGGGACAGCGCGATCGTGCGAATGTCGTCCCAGCCGGCCACGCGCTAGTCGCCCGGTGGAACGCGATCCCAGTAGTCTGCCGCCTCGTCACGACGAAACCACAGGCTTTCATCGGGAGCCGAGCCCCAGCGGATCATGATCTTGTCTGCATCGACCTGGACGGCGCCACGCGGAACCGCGAAGCTCGAAACGAGGAGCACCCGAACGGCCTCGTCGGTGCGGTTGATGATCTCGTGCGCGCCGGCAGGCCCACTTGGGAAGAGGATGCAGTCGCCCTGCTGCAGCACCCGCTCACCCTCAGGATCCCGTAGCGTCGGCGATCCCTCGACCACGAGGAGCAGCTCGTCGTTACCCAGTTCGTAGTGGTACGGGAATGTCCGCTCGCCCGGCGGCAGCTCGTAGAGGCTCACGCCGAGATTGCGGTCGCTGACCCGCATCCGGCGCCATCGGTAGCCAGGCGTTTCACTCTCCGAGGACCAGTCGTCGCCGAAGACGTTGACCGATTCGGTGGCCACCCGGCGAGGCTAACAGCCTAAGATCGCGCGGTGGCCGCCCTCGACCTCTTCCTCGAGCTCGCCGCCATTCCGAGCCCTCCAGGCGAGGAGCGCGCCGTCGCCGACCGGGTGATAGTGGAGTTGCGCTCCATCGGGCTCGACGTCGACGAGGACGACACGGGCCCGGAGATCGGCTCGACCATGGGCTCGCTGTACGCACGTCTCGAGCCGACGGCCGAGGGCACCCCGATCTTCCTCTGCGCACATCTCGACACCGTGCCGCCGGAGGGGCCGATCGAGCCGGTCGTCGAGGATGGCGTCGTCCGCAACGCCGCGGGCACGATCCTCGGCGCGGACAACAAGGCCGCCGTGGCGGCGATGATCGAGGCAGCCCGTCGCGTGCTCGCGGAGGGTAGGTCGCATGCCGGCATGGAGCTCGTCTTCACCGCCAAGGAGGAGGTCGGCCTGCGCGGCGCGTATGCCTTCGACCACACGCGGCTGCAGGCCGAACTCGGCTACGTCTACGACCAGGCGGCCCCGATCGGCGAGATCGTCGTCGGCGCTCCGTGGGCGGCCAGCCTCGAGGTGGCCTTCCACGGCCGCCCGGCGCACGCCGGCATGTACCCGGAGGAGGGCCGCTCGGCGATCGCGGCAGCTGCGCGCGCCATTGCCGACCTGCGCCTCGGCCGCATCGACGAGGAGACCTCCGCGAACGTCGGGACGATCGAGGGAGGGACGGCCCGGAACATCATCCCGGAGCACTGCATGCTCAAGGCCGAGGCTCGTAGCCACGACGAGGCGAAGCTCGCCGATGTCGTGCGGGAGATGGAGGAAGCCTTCGCGTTTGCAGCAGCCCTCGCGGAGTGCGAGGTGGAGACGCACATCGACCGCTCGTACCGCGGCTACCGCTTCCGCAAGGACGAGCCGGCCGTCGCGCTCGCCGCCCGGGCGCTCGAGCGCTGCGGCTTCACGCCGTCCTACGCGCTGACCGGCGGCGGCGCCGACGCGAACGTGTTCAACGAGCGTGGCCTCCCGTGCGTCACGCTCGCGAACGCCATGGCCGAGATCCACACGCCCGACGAGCACATCGCCGTCGCCGACCTCGAGGCGATGGTCGACGTGTCGCTCGCACTGCTCGATGGCGCTCTCGCTTAGGCGGGGCCGCGTGACGGCGGTCGTCGAGCGGCTGCCGGAGCTCGTGCGCTGCGAGGTGGACGGCGTCGCGTGCGTCGCGTACCCACGGCTGACCGGCCCGGTCGAGGAGGGTGACGAGGTGGTCGTGAACGTCCAGGCTCGCGAGCTCGGGCTCGGCTCGGGCGGCTTCGACGTCCTCTACGCGAATCTCACACGCGGCCTCGGCCTCCGCGCCGAGCCAGGTGCCCACGTGATGAAGCTGCCGTACACGCCCCTCCAGCACGCCGTGCCGCACGCCGAGGAGTCGAACGAGCTCGACGAGTTGCTCGACGGCATGCCGGTTGTCTGCTGTTCGCTTCACAGCCAGCTCGCGCCGGCGTGCGCGGGGATCGGCGCCGGAGCGCGCGTCGCGTTCGCCCAGCTGCCCGGTGGCGCGCTGCCAGTGTCGCTCTCCGACGCCGTGCGTGAGCTCAAGGGTCGCGGCCTCCTCCAGGCGGCAATCGCCGTTGGCGCCTGCATCGACGGGGACGTTCACTGCGTGTCGACGGCATCGGCCCTCGCCTGGGCGAAAGCAGCGCAGTTCAACGCTGTCGTCTGCGCCATCGGCCCGGGCATCGTCGGCACGGGCTCCGGGCTCGGCCACGGGGGGCTCGCCGCATCCGAGGCGGCGAACGCCGCGACGGCGCTCGGCGGGCGGCCGGTCGTCGCCGCGCGGATGTCGGAGGCGGACGAGCGCGAGCGCCACCGTGGACTGTCGCACCACACGGAAGCCGTGCTCGCGCTCTGTCTCGGCGAGGTGACGGTCGCCGACGACGGGGATGCGGAGGGTTGGCGCGGGGCCTGCGTCGGCTTGCCGCTCTCGCACATGGGCCGTGGCCCCGACGAGGACCCGGCGTTCTTCGCGGCCGCGTATGCGGCCGGGCGCGTAGCGCGGAATATGCTCGCCTGATGGAGGAGCGCAAGCTCGGCCCGGTCGTCGGGCTCGGCACGTCGGGAACGTTCGGTGGCGACGCCGCGCTTTCGCGTGACGTCGTCTCTGCGGCGATCGAGTCGGGCAGCAGGCTCGTCGACACGTCGCCGATGTACGGCGAAGCGGAGGCGTCGCTGGCCGTCGCGTTCGAGGGCCGCCGGGACGAGGTCACCCTCGC
>JBKJWA010000138.1:0-5678 GCA_046716705.1 Gaiellaceae bacterium | reverse complement strand
CGGATCGAAGACCACCGACCAGCTGTCCGGGGCGGGCTGCACTTCGTCAGTGCGGAACATCAGGTAGTTCGGCCCGCGGCCGTGCGGCCCGCCGTACGGCTCGCCGTCCTTCGAGTTGTAGGACTTGTCCTTGATGCCCTCCTCGATGTCGGCGTAGTTCGGCAGCAGGTCCGCGTTGACCGGGGCCACGTCGCCGGCCTCCATCAGCCGTACGCTCGTGTGCCCCGAGGCCGAGACGCCGTCGTACTCGCCCGACTGGATGAGCGTGATCATCTCGTCGCCCGTGCCGGCGTCCTTCGTGTTCACCGTGCAGCCCGTCTCCTCTGCAAACTCCTCGACGAGCGTGGCGTACGTCGGCCACTGCACGATGTTGACCTCGCCCTCGTTCTTCGCGTTGGCCTGTATCTCCTCGAGCGTCGAGCCGAGACCCGGGAGCTGCCAGGCGTCGGTCGCGCTCGAGCCTCCGTCGTCGCCGCCGCAGCCGGCGGCCAGGAGCGCGAGCACGCCGACAAAGGCTGCCAGCGACGCGACACCGAGGTGCTTCCTTCGCACCTTCTTCATTCGTTGTCCTCCCTCTCCCCCCGTTGTTCGACCACATACGTGTGCTCGGGCCGCCAGGCGAGCTGCACCCTCCGGCCCCGCTCTTCTTCCCTGTCGCCGACGTTCTGCCTGACCACGGTGAGCACCCCGCCCGCGTCGAGGTCGACGATGTACCGCGTGACCGAGCCCAGATACACCACCTCCCGCAGAACGCCGCTTTCAGTCGTCTCACCCGCAACCGGGTCTTGACCCTCCGCGAGCACGCGGATCTTCTCAGGTCGGACGGTGAAACGTCGCCCGTCCCGTTCCAGCATGTTCGAGACACCCACGAAGCCCGCCACGAACTCCGTCGCCGGCTGCTCGTAGACCTCGACGGGCGTCCCCACCTGGTCGATGCGGCCCTGGCTGAAGACGGCGATGCGGTCGCTCATGGTCAGCGCCTCGTCCTGGTCGTGCGTGACGTAGATGAAGGTGATGCCGACCTCCTGCTGAATGCGCTTGAGCTCGATCTGCATCTCCTCGCGCAGCTTGAGATCGAGGGCGCCGAGGGGCTCGTCGAGCAGCAGCACCCGCGGACGGTTGACGAGCGCGCGCGCGAGCGCGACCCGCTGGCGCTGGCCGCCTGACAGCTGCGAGGGCTTCCGCCGTCCGAGCTCGGGGAGCCTCACCGTGGCGAGTGCCTCCTCCGCTCGTGCTCGCCGGTCCGCCTTCGGCACGCGTTTCACCATGAGGCCGTACTCGACGTTCTGCGCGACCGTCATGTGCGGAAAGAGCGCGTAGTCCTGGAAGACGGTGTTGACGTCCCGGTCGTAGGGCGGCTGGTCCGCGACATCGACGCCGCCCAGGAGGATCTGCCCGGAGTCCGGGCGCTCGAAGCCGGCGATGAGACGGAGCGTCGTCGTCTTACCGGAGCCGGACGGGCCGAGCATCGTGAAAAACTCGCCGCGGCGTATGTCGAGGTCGACGGAGTCGACGGCGACGACGTCGCCGAACGTCTTGCGCACGGCGATGAGGCGGACATCGGCCGCCTCAGCTGCGGCCTCCGGCTGGGCCGTGCTAGGCCGCTCCTGCGCTTGCGTCGACAAGCACTCCCTCCAGGATGGCGAGGCCTTCCTCGAGCTCCTCGTCGGCGTCGATGAGCGGTGGCAGCAGCCGCAGGACGTTTCCGTACATGCCGCACGCGAGGAGGATGAGCCCGCGCTCCCTCGCGAGCTCGGTCGCCCGCTTTGCCAGGTCGCCGTCTGGCTTCCGTGTCTCGCGGTCTGCGACTAGCTCGAGGGCGAGCATCGGGCCGAGGCCGCGTACCTCACCGACGGCCGGCACCTGCTCGGCGATCCCGTCGAGCCTCGTGCGGATCCGCTCGCCGATCCCGTCCGCGCGTGCGAGAAATCTCGGAGTCGCAACCTCGTCGAGCACGGCGAGCGCAGCCGCGCACGACAGCGGGTTGCCGCCGAACGTCCCCCCCAGGCCGCCCGGGTGAACGGCGTCCATGACCTCAGCGCGGCCCGTGACCCCGGCGAGCGGCAGGCCGCCGCCCAGCGACTTCCCGGAGACGACGAGGTCCGGCTCGACGCCGTAGTGCTCGATCGCCCAGACCGGTCCCGTGCGGCCCATGCCCGACTGCACCTCGTCGGCGACGTAGAGGATGCCGTGCGACGAGAGCCGCTCCTGCAAGCGGCTCGGGAAGTCCTCCGGCATGGGGATGAAGCCGCCCTCGCCCTGCACGGTCTCGAGCACCGCGCAGGCGACGGACTGGGGATCGACGTCCGAGCGGAAGAGGTCCTCGAGCGCCTCCAACGCGGCGTCGCTCGTCACTCCTCGGTACGGATACGGGCCCGGCGCGCGGTAGACCTCGGGCGCGAACGGGCCGAAGCCCTTCTTGTAGACGAGCTTCGCCGTCATCGTCATCGCCAGCAGCGTCCGCCCGTGGAAAGCATTCTCGAACACGATCACCGCCGGGCGGCCTGTCGCCGCCCGGGCAATCTTCACGGCGTTTTCGATCCCCTCCGCGCCGGAGTTGAGGAGGATCGAGCGCTGCTCGCCGTCCCCGCACGGTGAGAGCTCCGCCAGCCGCTTGCAGACTTCGATGTACGGCTCATACGCCCCGACCATGAAGCACTGGTGCAGGTACCGCTCTGCCTGCTCCTGGATTGCGGCGACGGCGGGCTCGAAGCCGTGCCCGGTGTTCTGGCAGGCGATCCCGCCCGCGAAGTCGACGTAGCTGCGTCCGTCGACGTCCCATACGCGTGCGCCTTCCGCGCGATCGACGACGATCGACGCCGCGGCGATGCCGCGCGCGACGTAGCGATCTCGCTCGGCGAGGATGCGCTCGGACGCGGTCTGCTCACGGGTGGCCACGGGGGAAGGCCGGATTCTACGCTTATCCCGTCCTGCAGAAGTCGTGTCTTGACACCACTTCAGAAGTCTTTGATAGTTGCGAAGCTCGATGGTAGAGGCGACGCGGACGCACACCCCGGTGGGCGAACGGCTGCGGACGATCCGCACCCGGCGGCGAGCGACGCTGCGCGAGGTCGCCGGGCGGGCCGGAATCTCGGAAAGCTTCCTCAGCCAGGTCGAGCGTGGCGTTGCCAGCCCGAGCATCGCGTCGCTCCAGCGCATCGCCCGCGCCCTCGGCGTGAGCGTGGCGGACCTCTTCGAGCCCGACGGCACTCGCGCGCGCCCGCGCGTGCTGCGCAAGGCGGGCCGTCCGTCGCTCGCACTCGGCAACCGCGGACGGAAGTTTCTGCTTACGCCGCGGCCGCTCGAGAATCTCGAGGTGTTCGTCGGCGAGCTTCAGCCAGGCGGCGCGACCGCCGAGTCTCCATACCTGCACGGCGACTCGGAGGAGCTCGTGGTCGTGCTCTCGGGCCGGCTCGAGCTCCAGCTGGAGGACCACGTGCTCGAGCTCAGCGCCGGAGACTCCATCGACTATCGGTCGTCGACTCCGCACCGCGTGGTGAACGTCGGCGACGGCGTTGCGGAGGTCATGTGGGTCATCAGCCCGCCGAGCCTGTGACGATCCGCACGCATGTCGTCGAGCTGCGCGGCGTCACGCGCCGCTTCGACGACGTCGTCGCCGTCGACGCGCTCGACCTCGACGTCTACGACGGCGAGTTCCTCTCGCTGCTCGGGCCATCGGGCTGCGGCAAGACGACGACGCTGCGCCTGATCGCCGGCTTCGAGCGGCCCGACGAGGGCGAGATCCGCATCGGGGGTGACGACGTGCACGCGCTGCCGCCGTACAAGCGCGACGTCAATACCGTCTTCCAGTCCTACGCGCTGTTCCCGCATCTCAGCGTGCTCGACAACGTCGGCTATGGGCTCAAGCAGCGGGGTCTCGGGCGCCGGGAACGCCGGCGGCGTGCGGAGGAGATGCTCGATCTCGTGCACCTGCCCGACGCGAGCCGTCGCAAGCCGCGACAGCTGTCGGGCGGCCAGCAGCAACGCGTGGCGCTCGCACGCGCGCTCGTGATGCATCCCAAAGTGCTGCTGCTCGACGAGCCGCTCGGCGCGCTCGACCTCAAGGTGCGAAAGGCGCTGCAAATCGAGCTCAAGCGCATCCAGCAAGAGGTCGGCATCACGTTCGTCTACGTCACCCACGACCAGGAGGAGGCGCTCGCGATGTCCGATCGGGTGGCGGTGATGAACGCGGGGCGCATCGAGCAACTGGCCGTGCCGCGCGAGATCTACGACAGGCCAGCCACGCGCTTCGTCGCGGACTTCATCGGCGAGACGAACTTCATCGAGCGCGGAGGCGGGGTCGTCGCCGTGCGGCCGGAGCAGTTGCGCATAAGCTCCGCCGGCCCGAACGGCTCGGCGGGCCTGCAGGGAACGGTCGTGACGACGATGATCGTCGGCCCGGCGGTGCAGTGCATTGTCCGGACGCAGGAAGGACAGGAGGTGTTGGTGCGGCAACAGCGGCAAGGCGACACGGGCGACCTCGAGACGCTCGGCGAGGGAGACCGTGTGACCATCACATGGGCCGAGGAAGCGGCCCTCACACTCGAACAGGGAGGACAGGGATGAACGAGCTTTCAGAGAGACGGTACGACCGCAGAGGCGTCGTCGCGGCGGGCGCGGCGATCGTCGCGGGCGCATACGCGGCCCGGGCGGAAAGCGCGTTCGGCGCCCTCGGCCGCCTGGAGGCAAGCGGTACGCTCCACTACTACAACTGGGCCGACTACGTGAACCCGAAGACGTACACGGGGTTCACCAAGGCGACCGGGATCAAGGTCAAGAAGTCGTTTTTCATCTCCAACGAGGCGTTGCTCGCGAAGTTGAAGGCCGGCGCACGCGGCTACGACCTCGCGGCGCCGACGGGCTACATGGTGGCGATCCTCGCCGACGAGGGACTGCTGGAGAAGATCGACTGGAGGAAGCTGCCCAACGTCAAGAGGAACATCGACCCGAAGTTCCTCGGGCTGCCGTTCGATCCCAAGGACCAGTGGTCGGTGCCGAAGGACTGGGGCACCACCGGTTTCATGTACCGGACCGACCTGGTCAAGGGACGGCCAAAGAGCTGGAAAGAGTTCTTCGCGCTGGTCAAGAAGCACCCGAAGAAGTTCACCGTGCTCGACGGCAGCGCCGAGGTGATCGGCTCGATCGCCGTGATGATGGGCTACTCGTACAACACCGACTCCGACAGCGAGCTGAACAAGGTCAAGGCGTTCCTCCTCGGCCTGAAGCCGTTCGTCCATTCCATCGACTCGGTGAACTACAAGGTCAACATCGCCAAGGGCAAGGCCTACGGCGGGCTGGGCTGGAACGGCGACGGCGCCTACGTCATCGCCAACAGCCCGAAGAACAAGGCCGAGTACATCGTGGCCAACGAGGGCGGCGAGTTCTGGGTGGACTCCCACGTGATCCTGAAGGGGGCGAAGAACCCTGATGCCGCCCACGCGTGGATCGACTTTGTCTACATCCCCAAGTGGAACGCCCGGGAGACGTCGTACACCTACTACGGATCGCCGCTCAAGCGGACGAAGCTTCAGGGCGTGCTGGCGAAGGGGATCCTCGCGAACACGGACGTGTTCCCCGCGCCCGCGACGCTGAAGAAGCTCGAGCCGAACGAGGTCTCCGCGTCAGGGGCCCGCAAGCGCGAGCGCATCTGGACGGAGTTCATGAGCAAGTAGTGACAG
>JBKJWA010000137.1:0-7788 GCA_046716705.1 Gaiellaceae bacterium | reverse complement strand
CAGACGCGCTATGCCGCCGACGGCCACGTCCACGGCCTGCTGCACGCACGCCTCGTGCTCGCAACCGAGGCGCACGCGCTCATCGAGCGGATCAACGGGGCCGACGCGCTCGAGGTCTCCGGGGTCGTCGCAGTGCTCACTGCAGCCGACCTGCCGACGGCGACGCAGGGCACCGATCGCACGGCCGAGCCGCTCGCCCGGCAGGAGGTGATCTTTGCGGGCCAACCCGTGGCCATGGTGATCGCCGAGTCCGAGGCTGCGGCGGAGGACGGCTCGGAGGCGGTCTTCGTCGACTACGAGCCGCTGGAGGCCGTGGTCGACGTCGAGGCCGCGATGGAGCCTGACGCGTGTCTCGCACGCCGCGTCGAAGAGGGAACGGACAGCGGCGATCTCGAGTCGATCCACGCCGGCGCGAGCGGAGGCGAGCACGATCACGACGAGCAGCTCTCCGGCAACGTCCTCGACCGCGTCCACCGCAAGGCCGGAGACGCGGCGGCAGCACTCGAGTCGAGCGATGCCATCGTGTCCGGCACCTTCAGGACGCCGTGGGTCTACCAGGCGTACATAGAGCCGCAGGTGGCGACGGCGTGGCTCGAGCCCGACGGCACGCTCGCCGTCTCCGTCGCGACACAGGGCTCGTTCGTCAGCCGCTCGGAGCTCGCCCGGTCGTACGGGCTCCCGCTCCACAAGATCCGCATCATCGCCGAGCCTCTGGGAGGCGCCTTCGGCGGGAAGTTCGCGCTCGTCGAGCCCCTCGCCGCGGGCGCCGCGCTCGCGCTTCGCCGCCCGGTCCGCCTCGTGATGACGCGACAAGAGGACTTCGCGGCCACGAACCCGGCCTCGGCGCAGGTCACCGAGCTCGAGATCGGCGCGCGCTCCGACGGCACGCTGACCGCTATCCGCGGCCGCATGATCGTCGACCGCGGCTCGAACGCCGGCTGGGGCGTCGAAGGGATCACCTCCCTGCTCGTCATGGGCCCGTACCGCTGGGAGGGGATCGACGTGCGCGGCTACGGGGTGCAGACGAACCGCTTCACCTTCGGCGCCTATCGCGGCCCGGGCGCGCCGACCGCCGCCTTCGCAGTGGAGTCGCTCATCGACGAGCTGGCGGCAGAGCTCGACCTCGATCCGCTGGAGCTGCGCCGCAAGAACGCCCTCGTCGAGGGCGACCAGGGCGTCACCGGGCCGGTGCCGACGTTCGGAGCCGTCGAGGTGATCGAGGCCACGGCCGCCCATCCGCTGTGGGCGAAACGCGATTCGCTCCCGGAGGACGAGGGCATCGGCGTCGCCGTCGGCTACTGGCCGGGAGGGAACGAGCCGGCCGCGGCCGTCTGCCGCGTGAACACCGACGGGTCGATGACCGTCGTCACGTCGGCCGTGGACATGACGGGCGTCAATACCGGCTTCGCCACGATCGCCGCGGCCGCGTTCGGCCTGCCGCAGGAGAAGGTGCAGGTCGTCATGGCGGACACCTCCACCGGCCCGTACGCCGGCGCGAGCGGCGGCTCGAAAGTGACCTACACGGTCGGCAAGGCTGTGGAGCGGGCGGCGGAGGCGGCTCGCGAGAAGCTTCTAGCCGCGGCCTCGGAGGAGCTCGAGATCGCGCCGGGCGACCTGGAGGTGGTCGACGGGATGGTTCGCGCGGTCGGTGCGCCCGACCGCGCGATCTCCGTCGAGGAGATCGCGAAGAAGACGCTCCGCTTCGGCGGGCGCTACGAGCCCGTCGAGGGACACGGCGGCTCGGCGCAGACGAGCCTGGCTCCCTCGGTGGCCGCCCACATCGCCCACGCCAAGGTCGACCGCGAGACGGGCGAGGTCAGCCTGCTCGGTTACGCGATCATCCAGGATGTCGGCCGGGCGCTCAACCCCGCGCTTGTCGAGGGTCAGATGCGCGGTGGCGCCGCGCAGGCGATCGGCTGGGCGCTGTACGAGGAGCTGGTCCACGACGAGGACGGCCGCCTCCTGTCCGGGTCGTTCCTCGACTACGCGATCCCGACCGCCGACCGCCTGCCGCCGATCGACACGGTGATCGTCGAAGTGCCGGCGCCGGACGGGCCGTTCGGCGCGAAGGGCATCGGCGAGGCGCCGGTCATTCCCGGCCCGGCCGCGATCGCGAACGCCGTCCACGCGGCGACCGGCTTGCGCCTGCGCGAGCTGCCGATGACGCCGCCGCGCGTCTGGGCAGCGCTCAACGATGGACAGTGATCGGTGCGGTCCTGCGCGCCCCCGGCGCGCACCACCTTGACTGGGGCGCTATGAGGCGACCACCTCTCTCGACCCGGGTCGGTTCAACGCTCTGGTCTTCCTCGCAGCGTGGCGCGGGGGTGTTCAAGAGCGAAGACGGCGCCAGGCGTTCGGTATCCAATCGCATGGCCGCCGCCGCGTCGTCGAGGCGCCTATGACCCGCAGACGGTCTTCTCGCAGGCTGATGCATTGATGCTAAGATGCATCTGTGTCGAAGGTGCGGACAACGGTTACACTCGACGAAGGCGTCCTGCGCGCGGTCAAGGTACTAGCCGCTCGCACGGGAAAAGGCGATAGCCAGGTCATCGAGGAAGCGCTGCGCAAGGATCTCGGCTTCGACCTGCTCGACCGGCTTTGGGCAAAGGCAGATCTCAGCGAAGACGAGGCGATGGAGCTCGCACTCGAGGCGCAGCGGGAGGCACGGCGCGCGCGAAGCGATTGAGTGCGTGCCGTCCTCGATCCCAACGTCCTGATCTCGGCTGTTATCGGGTCGGGTCCCCCGGCGGAGATTCTTGCGGCGTGGATGCGTGGCGACTTCGAGCTCGTCGCGTCCGAACGAGTCCTTGCCGAGCTGGTCGAGACGTTCGCACGTCCGAAGCTCGTCCGCCGCGTGTCGCCTGAAGACGCTGTTGCGTTCGTGGAGCTGCTATCCGGCGCGGCGATCCTGGCAGGGGATCCCATCAATCCGCCTAGCCGGTCGAACGATCCCGACGACGACTACCTCGTTGCGCTCGCCGAAACCGCAGGCGCAGTGCTCGTATCGGGGGACGGCGACCTCCTCAAACTTGCTCCCGAGTTGCCGATCCTGTCTCCGCGGCAGTTCCTGACCCAGATGCTCGAAGCGTGATCGGCGCAGTCGTCCTCGCCGCCGGCGAGGCGAGCCGCTTCGGGTCGCCGAAGCAGCAGCTCATGCTCGCGGACGTGCTGCGGGCTGTTCGGGCCAGCTTCGTGGACGAGCTCGTCGTCGTCGCGGGCGCGTACGAGCTCGAGACCGACGCGCACCTCGTGCGGTGTGCCGAGTGGCAGCGCGGCATGGGGGCGTCGTTGCGCTGCGGGCTCGAGGCGCTGTCGCCGGAGACCGAGGCGGCCGTCGTCGTCCTCGCCGACGGCCCCGACCTCGCCCCCGAGGCGATCGACCGGGTCGTCTCGGCCTGGCGCGAAGGCAGAGGAGGCGTCATCGCTGCGAGCTACGGTGGCGTCCGCGGCCACCCTGTGGTGCTCGCGCGGTCAGCCTGGCCAGCGGTTCCCGACGAGGGCGCTCGCGCGCTCGACCCCGTGCGCGTCCCCTGCGACGACCTCGGGCGTCCGGGGGACGTCGACTACCCGGATGACCTCAGGCCGCGGGAAGCCTGAGCGCGGCGAGCTTCGCCTTCAGCTCGGGCGACATATCTTCGCGGCACGCCGTCTTCACGTACCCGCGCAGCTCGGCCTCGAAGCTGTACCGCTTCCCGCAGTACGAGCAGCCGGCGAGATGCGCCTCCGCCTCCGCCTGCTCCTCGGGCGTCAGCTGGCGGTCGAGGTACGGCTGCATGACCTCCTCGCAATGGTCGCAGCTGCACTCGCCGAATCCACCCATTACGCGTCCCCCACCTTCGCGGCCAGCTCTCGCTTGAGGATACGTCTACCACGATGAAGGCGGGACATGACGGTGCCGATCGGAATGTCGAGGATCTGCGCCGCATCGGCGTAGCTGAAGTCGCCGATGTCGACGAGCACGATCACGTCGCGAAAGTCGTGAGGGACGGCCGATAGGGCACCGACGATGTCGTCCTGGGAGAGCCGGTCGTCGATGCGCTCGACGTCCGTGCGGCCACCCGTGGCCTGCTCCATCCGGTTATAGAGGAAGTAGTCGCCTTCCTCGAGCGGCTGCGGCTCGGGCTGGCGCTGGAGGCGACGGCCGCGATCGATGTTGAGGTTCGTGAGGATGCGGAGGAGCCAGGCGCGCATGTTCGTGCCGGGCGTGTACGACTGCCAGGCGCGAAAGGCGCGCCCGTATGTCTCCTGGACGAGGTCTTCGGCCTCCTCGCGAGAGGAAACGAGGCGGCGGGCAACGCGGTAGACCTGATCTGCAAGCTCGAGCGCCTCCTCCTCGAAGCGGACGCGGTTACGGGCTTCTGCCGCCAGCTCGCGCGGCTCGGATTCGCGCTCCTCGGCCATCCGAGCCACCCTAAACGAGCGACGCTGTTACGAAGTGGGGAACGCCGGCACGGCGGTGTCCATTCCCACCCGACGTTCGTGGAAGCCGCCCTTGGCCATGGCGGCGAGCAAATCGTCCCTCGTCGTGACGTGCTCGTCCCAGCTCAGCGTGACGTCGCCCACGAGGCTCGCGCTCGCCGACTCGAGGCCTTCATGGCCGTCGAGCACGGCGGCCAGCCTGGCGACGCAGCGCTCGCAGCGGATGCCCGAGACGTGGATCGTCTCGCTCGTCATGACAGCGATGCTAGCTCGCGGAGCGCGGCCTCCGGGCCGAGCTCCAGCTGGCGCTCCGCTCCGGGACGCCCCGCGAACACATGCTTCGCGTACCGACGCGGCCCGACGAGCTCCGCCAGCGCCGCCACCTCGTCGGAATCGGGCGGGAGACGAGCCGCATCGGCGCGGCGCTGCGCGTAAAGCTCGCGGTCGTATACCTGCGGCTCCTCGTCGGCGACTGCGGCGACGAGCGCCTGAACGATGGCGGCGAAGCCGGCCGAGCGACGAGCGTCCGTCTGCTGGTCCATCACCCGCACTTCGAGCGTCCCGTGGTCCGGCCGCGGCCACGCGTCCCAGTGACGCCGCGTGTCGTCACCCGCCGTCGCCTCCTCCCAGGCCGACCAACCGGGGAGCGGCGGCGGCGTGCCGCCTGTCGGCATGAGCAGGAGGCGCTCGGCGCGGGTCGACCGCAGCCCGGTAGCCCTTCCCTCCGCGAAGGGCGAGTTCGCGGACAGCGCGAGCAGCGTCGGCAGCCACGGGACCACGCCCTCGTACGCGCGCAGGCACGTCTTCTCGTCCGGCATCGCCACGTGGACGTGCAGACCGCAGAGGAGCTGCGTGTAGATGACGTCCCCGAGCTCCTCCCGCATGCGTGTGTACCGAGGCAAGGGAAGGATCGGCTGTTCGGCGCCTCGCGCCAGCGGATGGGTGCCCGCCGCCACGAATGTCGAGGCAATCGAAACCCTCTCCCGAAGCCGTTGCAGCTCGGTCAGCACCTCGTCGGCATCCCGACACACCGGCGTCGTCGTCTCGACGATGCACGCGAAGAGCTCGGGCTTCAACCTCCCATCAGGATTCGGCACGACCTGCTCGAAGACCGGCGCGGCCTCGAGCGTCTCCGAGTCGACGAGGAAGAGCTCCTCCTCGACTCCGAGCGATAGCGGCGGCGCGCTGCCCCAGCTCACTGAGCACGGACGGCGTGCACCGGACGGCCGGCCGCTTCCCAGGCGTAGTAGGACGCGCTCGGACCGAACGACAACTCGTACTCGACGACGCGCGGGTTCCGTCCGACGCGCTTCGCGCGCTCGGCGTGGCGCAGGAGGTTCGGGTCGTCGCGCTCCTCCCACACGAGAATGAGATGCGCAGCCGTCATGAAGTTCGCGACGAAGTCGCAGCCCTCGGCGGGACAGGGAAAAGGATCGGTGCGCACGCACGACCAGCCGGTGTGGTCCGGCGCGTCATCCTCCTCCCAGAGCTCTTTCTCGAACTCGAGCAGCTCGAGCTCCAGCTCCAGCTCGCCCGACCGCGGATCCGTTGCCACGCCCGAAGGCTAGAGAAACGCCGAGAGCCCCGGCAGGCTGGGGCTCTCGGCTCTTGCAGGCCGCCGCGCCGTGGCGACTCGGCTCGCGGCGGCGCGACCCCACACTGGGCGGGGCCGATTGGACGGCTTACCCGGAGGGAGTGGAGGGCCGCCGTCCAAGCTTCACTTCGATCGTCATCTTGGCGTCTCCGCGATAGACCTCGAGCGTGATCGTGTCGCCAGGCTCGAGCTCCGAGACGACGTCGCGCAGGCTCGCGAGGTCGTCGACCGGCATCCCGTTGGCGGAGACGATGATGTCGCCGCCGAGCGTGTAGCTCTCGCCCGCGACCGTCACCTCGTGTTTGCCGGCCTTGAGCCCGGCCTTCGCGGCGCCGCTGCCGGACTGCACCTCTTCGACGAGGACGCCCTTCTTTACGGGCAACCTGAAGGCCGCGGCGACGTCGGGGGTGATCGGCTGGGCGAGAATGCCGATGGCAGCGTGGTCGACCCTGCCGGTCGCGATCAGCTGGCCGGCGACGTTCTTCACGGTGTTCGACGGGACGGCGAAGCCGACGCCGACGTTGCCCTCGGTGATGCCTCCGGTCTCGATCTGAGCGTTCACGCCGATCACCTCGCCCCGCGTGTTGAGCAGCGGCCCGCCCGAGTTGCCGTGGTTGATCGCGGCGTCGGTCTGGATGACGTGGTCGATGGCGTACTGGTTACCGAGTGCGTCTTCCGGAGCCGTGATCTGGCGCTGGAGCGCGCTGACGATGCCCGCGGTAACCGTCCTCGAGAGGCCGAACGGGTTGCCGATGGCGACGACCGCGTCGCCGACCTGGACCGCGTCGGAGTCGCCGAGCCTGAGCGCCGTCAGCGCGCCGGAGCTCGTGTTCACCTTCAGTACGGCGATGTCGGTGGAGGGATCCGAGCCGACGAGCTTCGCATCGATGCTCGTGTTGTTGGAGAACGTGACCTCGATCGAACCCGCGCCTTCGATGACGTGGTAGTTCGTGATGATGTAGCCGGCTTTGTCGAAAACGAAGCCGGACCCGAGCGCGCGTTGGGACTCGTCGGCCGTGGCAGTGATCTGGACGACGCCAGGCGCCGATCGCTTGTAGACCTCGCCGATCGTCAGCGCCTTGCCGGGACGAAAGGTCGTGGGCTGGGAAGTGTTCTCCACCGTCACCTCGCGAACGGTGACGGTGCTCGCACCGTCGAGTGAGCCGACGGCATAGGCGCCTCCGAGTGCGAGGGCGGCACCGGCGGCACCTGCGGCCGCGACGGCGATGTAGGGCATGACTCGACGAGGATTGTCCATGCCGGTGTTCTACCGGCCGAGGCTTAAAGACCCGTTTGACGACTGTTAAGCGTCGGTGTAGCGTCGCCGCATGCCAGACGACTACGCGTTCGGGACGCTCGACGAGCTCGGCGAGGGCTACGGCTTTCGCAAGATACGCCAGGCGCTCGGCGTCGAGGCCTTCGGCGTCAACGCAGTCGTCATGCCGCCGGGATACGAGGGCTTCCACCACTACCACGACGAGCAGGACGAGCTCTACTTCGTTCACTCGGGCACGGCGAGCGTCGAGGTCGGTGGCGAGACGCGCGAGCTCGGGCCCGGCGGCGTCTTCCACGTCCGGTCGACCACGCCTCGACGGGTCTCGAACGCCGGCGCCGACGACCTCGTATTGCTCATCGTCGGCGCAAAGTGCGGCTACGTCGGACGGGACGGGCAGATTGTCGATCCGGCTGACGTCGAGCGCCGGGCGTCGTTCGGCCATACCTCGTAGTTGGACCTTCCGGCAGTCGTCTCCTCCGAGGCCGCACGCGTACACGGG
>JBKJWA010000136.1:0-6156 GCA_046716705.1 Gaiellaceae bacterium | reverse complement strand
ACGAGGCGCTCGTCGATCGTGAAGCCACGGAAGTCCTCGAGCCGCTTCGCACGCTCCTCGTCCTGGCCCATGCTTGTCCAGACGTCGGTGTAGAGGACGTCGGCGCCGTCTGCCGCCTCACGCGGGTCGTTCGTCACCTCGACCCAGTCGAGTGGCGGCTCGTAGCCGTGGGGCGTGGCCGCGACGAAGCTCAGGCCGAGGAGGCGGGAGGCCTCGGCGAGCGACACGCACACGTTGTTGCCGTCCCCGATGTACGCGAAGCGGACGCCCTCCAGGCGGCCCAGCCGCTCGCGGATAGTCATCAGGTCTGCGAGCGCTTGGCACGGGTGCTCCTCGTCGGTGAGCCCGTTGATGACGGGGATCGACCCGTGGCGCGCCAACTCCTCGACGTCGGACTGCGCGAACGTCCGGATCATGATCCCGTCGAGGTAGCGGGAGAGGACGACCGCCGTGTCGCGGATCGTCTCGCCGCGGCCCAGTTGCAGGTCGGACGCGGCGAGATAGAGGCCGGTGCCGCCGAGTTGCGAGATACCGACCTCGAACGACACACGTGTTCGCGTGGACGGCTTCTGGAAGATCATGCCGAGCGTGCGGCCGGGAAGGAGATCCGTCGCCTCGCCGGCGACCCGCGCGGCTTTCAGCTCGTCGGCGAGGTCGAGTGCGGTCAGCCATTCGTCCGTCGACCAGTCGGCAACGCGCGTGAAGCTCCTCCCTCGAAGCCCGTCGGAGACCGCGATCACGCACGGATCCTAGCGTTTGACAAGATTGATGGTTAGTGACTAAGATTTTATTATCGATTTGCAGTCAGGTACAGAAGGAGGTCAAGCCATGGCAACACTCGTACGATGGGACCCGTTCCGCGAGATCGCGGCGCTCCAGAACGAGCTGTCGCGCTTCGCAGGTCCCTTCCGGGAGCCGAACGGCTCAGGCGCTGACCGCACGTGGGTGCCGGCCCTCGACGTCTGGGAGACCGAGGGCGAGGTCGTCTATGCGTTCGACCTGCCGGGCATCCCGGAGGATCAGATCGCCGTCGAGTTCGAGAACGGCGCGCTCACGGTGAGCGCCGAGCGCGAACGAGGCAGTGAGGCGAAGCAGGACGGCTTCTACCGCTACGAGCGCCGCGTCGGCAGCTTCTCCCGCACGATCTCGCTGCCCGAAGGTGTCACCGAGGACGGCATCACCGCATCGCACAAGAACGGTGTGCTCGAGGTGCGCGTCCGCAAGCCCGATGAGGTCAAGCCGCGCCGCATCGAGATCGGCGTGGCGGGCGAGAAGACGATCGAAGGCACGGCAACCGAGACATAAGCGCCACCGTCCCCGCTCGACGCCAGAGGCGGCCTCCGGGCCGCCTCTTGCATTTCCCGTGACGATGGAGGAACATCCGACCACACTCAGGGAGGTCAAAAGGGATGAAGCTCCGCGGATTCGTCGTCGCAGTGGCCGCATTCGCATTTGCCCTCGTCCCGCTGGCCGGGGCGATGCCCGATGCCGTGGTGGCCAAGGGCACGGTCGTCAAGAACGCGGACGGCAGCTACATCCTCGAGATCGAGGTGACGGGTGACACGGTTCAGTGCATGCGCTACACGGCGCCTCAGGGCACGACCATCACGAGCGCGAGCGGCCCTGGTCAGACGCAGTTCCAGGGCTCGATCTTCGGCTCGCAGGGGACGAACATCACATCGGGCAGCTCGAAGTCGTGGCGGTTCACCACCGACAAGCCACTCACACCGGGAAGCCCCGGCGTGCTTGAGGTGTCCGCGACGTGCGCCTTCGGCTCGGACGTCAGGGCGACGCTGGAAGGGCCGATCGACCTTCAGTGCAGGTGCCTGAGCTTCACGGCGCGGATCCTGCCGAAGAGCATCTCGCTCTTCGGCCTGTCAGACACCAGCATGGACCTCGGATTCACGATCTTCTGGCTCATGAACTGCTCGGTCGGGCTGGAAGGCTGCACCGGGGAGCTCGAGCTCTCGCGACTACAGCCGGTGACAGCCGGTTCGAACATCCGTCTTGTCGACAAAGCCGGGAAGCTCGGAAAGGCGACTGGCAAGTTCACGTGCGAGGGGGCGTGCGCGAAGCTCAATCAGGGCACGCAGACTGTCCGGCTGTTCGGGAAGAAGCCACTCGGCGCGAAGAACCGCGCGAACAAGACGTACACGCTGACGCTGAAGCGGAAGTGCCAGGGAGTCGCCCTGCGCCCGCTGAAGTTCAAGCTCGTCTTCGACAAGCTCGGTCAGGTGTCGAAGAAGAAAAGCGACCTCAACGCCGACGGCAAGCCGGGCTAGCGGCCCAAGCTACAGCTCCGGCTCGGGCTCGAGACCTGCTTCTCGGAGCAGGTCTCCGAGCCTGCGCAGCCCGGCGAACATCCGGCTCTTGACGGTGCCGAGCGGCAGGCCGAGCTGCCTGGCGAGCTGTGACTGCGTAAGCCCGCCGTAGTAGGCGAGCTCCAGCGCCTCCCGCTGGTCTGCTGGGAGCTGTCGCAGCGCCTGTTGCACTGCGCGGCGGCGCTCGCGCGTCGCAGCCTCCTCGTCGGCCGTAGTCCCCACCGGACTCGCCTCGCCCGGCGTCGGCTCGCGGCGCCGCTGCTCCCGGCGCACGATGTCCACGGCCCGCCGGTGGACGACGGTGAGTAGCCACGTGCTCGGCTTGCCGCGCTCGCGGATGTACGTGCCCGCTGTGCGCCACACCGTGAGGAACGCCTCCTGCACCGCGTCCTCGGCGAGCGACGAGTTCTGAAGCACGCGGTACGCGAGGCCGTACGCGACCTTCCCGTAGCGGTCGTAGATCTCGGCGAGCGCGAGATCGCCGTCAGGCGTCGCGATGAGCGCCAGCAGCGCCTCGTCGGAAAGCGGAGCAAGGGCACGTGCGCCCCCGGGCAGCACGCGTAGCGGCTCGCGATGCTCGCTCATGTCTCGGTCGTCCCGAAGATGACGTCGCTCGTAGGCTGCTCCGAGCCCCCTTCGGGCTCGAGCGTGACCGCGACGATCGCGCCGGTGTCGAGGGGCTTTTCGAGGAGGACGATCTCCTGGTCGCCACCGTCGAACAGGCCGGCCTTGACCGGGCCGCCCGGGCCGATCACCCACGCCTCGTATGTCTTTCCGCTCGGCGCTTCCTCGAGATTGCGGACGATCATGACCGCCTCGCCGTCCGGCGCGCGCACGACCTGGCCGTGCTCGCCGAGCGACAAGCGCCGGGACTCCTCGTCGGCGAGGATCTCCGCTGCGCGGGCGCTGTGAGCGAGCGCGCTGCGCTCCGCACCGAGGGAGCTGGCGAGCGACGTCGCCCAGAGGCCGAGGCCGACAGCGGCTGCGACGGCCGCTGCCGCCGCGACCGCGGTCAGGCGCAACGCCCGCCGCGGGCGAAGTACGACGACGGTCTGGTGAGGCAGCTCGCGCCTGGCCTCCGCGAGCAGCCGCTCGCGGAGCTCGGGCCGCGGCTCGGGCCCCTCCACCGCATGCGCGAGGAGCGCGGCCGTCTCGCGGAACGCGAGGACGTCCGCGGCGCACTGCTCGCACTCGGCGAGGTGCTGCTCGAACAGAGCGTGCTCGTCGTCGTCGAGCGCGTCGAGCGCGTACCCGGCTGCGAGCTCGTGGAGGCTCTCAGGCTCCATCATCAGTCCCGAAGTCTTGCGAACCTGGCCGCAGTCGGCGACCAGAGCACCGAAAAGCCGGGATTGAGGCCGACCGCGCGCCGGAACCACCGCGTCGCAGCGGCGTCGTTGCCGAGGCAGCGCTCGATCATCCCGCGATGGAAGAAGAACGACCCGTCCTGGGTGCCCAGGCGGAGGGCCCGCTGCGAATACCCCTTTGCCTCGGCGCAGCGGCCCTGGCGGGCGAGGCCCCAGCCGACCGTGTCGGCGGCGTGAACGGTCGGCCTCGTGCGGTAGTCCGCGTAAGCAAGGGCTGTGGCCGCCCGGACGTTCTCGCCGTGGTCGATGTGGACGAGTGCCTCTTCGATGCCGTTCCGGACGCCGTTCGCGCGCTCCTTCCGCTCGATGCCGTTGAAGATCGCGTACTGCCGGGCGGCGGCTTCAGGCCGGCCGGCACGTTGCAAGAGGTCACCGAGCGTCGCCACGTACTCGGGCAGCCCCGCGATCGCCACTGCGCGTCGCTCGAAGGCGATGGCCCGGGACAGCCGCTTCCGAGCAGCCTCGACTAGTGCGAGGCCGTCGAAAGCGGCTGCGTAACCCGGGACGTGGGCGAGCGCGAGGCGGTACTGCCGCTCCGCGCCCCTGTGGTCGCCTCCCGAATAGAAAAGCTTGCCGAGGTGCACGGCCGACCACGCTGCCGCCTCCGTGCCGGGAACGGCGGTCTCGGCAGCCAGCCGCATCGCTGCGACGGCGCCGGAGTGGTCGCCGAGCAGCTCTCGCGCGTACGAGACACGAGCGTAGGCGGGCAGGCCCGGCTTGACCTGGCCCAGCTCGTCGAAGGTCGCGAAGCCTTCGCGGTAGCGGCCGAGCTCGACGAGGGCGTCGCCGATGGCGCCGAGCATCCTCGGCTCGGTGGGGGCCAGCGCCCGAGCCCGGCGTGCGAAGACGAGCGCCTCCGTAAACCGGTGGCTCGAGAGTGCGAGCGAGGTGAGCCCCGAGAGCGCGACGGTGCTCTTCTCGTCAAGCTCGAGCGCCCGCCGGCTGGCGGCTTCCGCGCGGCGGTAGAACGCCACGTCTCCGGTCTCCCGCGACCGCTGCTGGTACGCAAGCCCGAGGAGGGCGTGGGCTGCGGCGTCGTCCGGGTTCTGCCGAATCTGCTGCTGGAGACGAAGGACGAGGGCGGCGGCGTCCTTCACCGACGAGAACGCCGGGTCGAACGCGGCCGCAGCCTGCACCGCCGGGATCGCCGAGGCCTCAGCCGACGGCGACTCGCGCAACGCGCCTCCGAACAGTACGAGCGCCGCGGCGGCGAGGAGTGTGGTGGTGGCTATGAGGACTTTGTGTCTCATGAGAAGTGGATGGGGGGAGGCGCCGCCTCTGCCTCCCCCCATCCAAAGGGGCTATGGCTTCTGCTGTCCCTTCGAGTTGGCGTAGCCCTCGTGCGGGTGCGCCTCGTACGGGAACGCGCCGAGAGAGGCCACGTCACCGGAGTCGACGCCGTCGCCGAGCGGCAGCTTCTTGCCCTTCAGGAACCCGGCCACGGCCTGCTCCGCGATGTCGATCACGTCATCGCCGAGCCGGCGCCCGTTCGGCCAGCCTCCGTTGTCGCCGCCGAGCACGCCCATGCGGCTGACCTTGCCGGCCGGCGTTACCGGAACGGCGAGGTTGATCCGCAGCATGTCCGCGAGCCTCGAGCCCGTGAACGTGACCTTGGGAATACCGGTCAGCAGCACCGCCACGAGGTCATCCCGCTTCGTTGCCGGGACGTCGAGCTTGTAGACGGTGTTGATCGTCGCCGCGAGCAGCGGGTCGGTGTAGTACTTCTTGTACTTCGCGTCCTGGGCCGGCTGACCCCGGTTCCAGGCGTCCTTCAGCGAGGTCGGGATGATGACCTCGTTGATGAGCGGGTTGCCAAGGCGGGACACCTGCGTCCAGCCGCGCTTGAGCTTCCCCGCTACCGTCACGTTCCGGCGGTCGGTCGTCGACCAGATGCCGATCGTGTGCCGCTTGTTGTCGAGCTGTGCGATCGGGATCTGGAGCGCGACGGCGTGGACGTTGTAGCCGGCGAAGAAGTCCTTGCCGCCGCCCTTGTCGCCGGTGGTGCCGGCCTTGCGGAATGCCAGCAGGTCGAAGTTCGCGCCGATGTCGCCGTAGAACGCGTCTTCACGCTGGCCGGCGAAGATCTTCAAGCCGCCCTTCGAGACGATCGACTTCGCGACGGTCGCGTTGTAGTCCTTGACGCCGAGGAAGCCGAGCAGCCGGGGGCCGATGTTGTTCGGCGGCGTCGTCCCCTTGGCGAACGCCTTGCCGTTCCGGGTGACCGTGAACGGCTGAGTCGTGTTGCCGAGGAAGAGCGGGCCCGTCGGCGTCTTGAAGCGGAACGCGTACGTGATGTCCGCCCGGCCGTCCCCGGTGCGGTCGATCTTGACGTTGTAGCCAGCAAAGAAGTCCTTGCCGCCGCCCTTGTCGCCGGTGGTGCCGGCCTTGCGGAATGCCAGCAGGTCGAAAATCGCGCCGATATCGCCGTAGAAGGCGTCTTCACGCTGGCCGGCGAAGATCTTCACGCCGCC
>JBKJWA010000135.1:0-9813 GCA_046716705.1 Gaiellaceae bacterium | reverse complement strand
TCTCCGCGGTCTTCAGGCTCGTGCGCGCGAGGGAGCCAAGCGACCTCGTCGAACTGCGGCTCGTCGAGGGCAACTTCAAGTCGTGCGCTACACGCACTCCCGCGGCTGCCAAGGCCCAGAAGCCCGTGCGCCGCCTGTGGGCGAAGGGCTCGGGCAAGTTCCGCACAAAGGGACGCTATGCGTCGGCGACAGTGCGCGGCACGTGGTGGCTGACGGCCGACTTCTGCGATCGCACGCTGATCGAGGTAAGGCAGGGGTCGCTGCTCGTCACCGACTTCGTGACGAAGAAGAAGGTCGTCGTGAAGGCGCCGAAGACCTACCGCGCGCTCGAGCCTCCGCGATAATCAGGCAGTGAGCGCACCTCAGTCGCCGGCCGAGCCGAAGACCAACTGGTCGCACCGCCTCAAGGTGTGGGGCGGGATCACTGTCGCCGTCCTCCTCGGCCTGCTCATCGGCGCCGCCTTCATCCCGCGGTGGTGGGCGCAGCGGGTCGGCGACCAGGCGAACGAGAGCTTCACCGGCGGCATCATGCTCGGGCTCTTCTACGGGTTCGTGTTCACGGTGCTGCCGTTGCTGCTCATCATCTGGGGCATCCGGCGCCGGCGTTCCGGGCGCATGTGGCTGTGGATCCTCGGAGGAGCGATGCTGCTCGCGCTCCCGAATCTCTTCACGCTCGGCATCACGCTCGGGCCCGGCAGCGGGGCGCACGCGGGCGACAGGACGCTCGACGTCGAGGCGCCGGGCTTCCGCGGCGCGACGCTCGCCGGCACGCTGCTCGCTTTCGCTGCGATCGCCTTCATCTGGTACCTGCTCTCCTCCCGCCGGCGGGCGCGGGCGTCACTACGTGCGCATGAACCGTCCGACCGGTAGTTGGCGACCGCGGTGCCGAGCCCGGAGGACCGACTACGCGAGGCCGCGGACGCGCCAGTAGGCGACGAGCACGCTGCCGACGCCGATCGCGATCAGTGAGACGACGGCCATCGGGGTGATGCGGGAGTAGGCCACGTGCCGCGTACCGAAGTGCGTGAGCGCAAGCGTCGCGAGGACGCCGCCGACGAGGCCGCCGATGTGGCCTCCCCAGGAGATGTTCGGCACGGCGAACGTGATCGCGAGGTTCACGAGGATGAGCGTCATCGCCGGCCCCGCGAGCGATCCTGTCGTCTGCCACTGGATCACGACCATCGCCCCGAAGAGTCCGAAGATCGCGCCGGAAGCGCCTACCGTGACGGCCTGTGGGCTGGCGAGAAGCGCACCCGCAGAGCCGGCGAGCCCGGACACGGCATAGATCCCGAGGAACCGCCATGGTCCCATCGCCTCCTCGAGCGGCCCGCCGACCCACCATAGCGCGAGCATGTTGAACGCGATGTGGAGGAGGCTCGCGTGGAGGAACGCCGCCGTGATGAGCCGCCACCAGTCACCGTCCGCGACGAGCGGCCCGTAGAGCGCGAACTCGCCGAATAGCCGTCCACCCGGCTGGTTGACGCCGACGCCCTGCGCGACCGTGATGAGGTAGAAGGCGAGGTTGAAGGCGATGAGCGCCTTCGTCACGAGCGTGCCGCTTCTGAGGTTGGGCCGGGCTGCCCGCACGGTCTGGCTCAGGGGACGGCCGGTGGCCGCGTGGTCGGGGCAGCGGATGCCGACGGGAGCGGTGCTCATGCAGTCGACGCAGATCGGCCGTCCGCATTCCGAGCAACTGAGGCCCGTCTCCCGGTCGGGGTGCCGGTAGCAGTACTGCATGTCGGCCACGGGCGGTTAGCGTACCCGCGTCCATGCGCGTGCACGTCGCCTTCACGCCTGCCGAGGAAGTGTCGGCACCGGTCGGGATCGTCATCGACGTTCTGCGCGCGACGTCGACGATGACCCAGGCGCTCGCCGCCGGGTACCGGCGTGTCCTGTGCTGCTCCGAGGTGGACGAGGCGCGCGCGATCGCGGCAGCCGAGGGCGGCGCCGTGCTGGCGGGCGAGCGGAAGACCGTGCGCATCGACGGCTTCGACTTCGGAAACTCGCCGCGCGAGTTCCTCGAGCCGGCGGCCGAGACGGTCGTCCTGACAACGACGAATGGTACGCGCCTGCTGCTGGCCGCGGCAGCGCGCTGCGAGCTCGTCCTCGTCGGCTCGCTGCTCAACCTCGAGGCTGTGGTTAGCGAGGCTGCCGCGGCGGGCTCGGAAGACGTCGCCATGCTGTGTGCCGGCGTTCAGGGCGAGCTTGCGATGGACGACGCCTACGTCGCCGGCCGCATGGCCGCGGCGCTCGGCGGCGGGCCGACGGATTCGTCGGCGGCGGCAATGCGGCTCGCTGGCAGCTTCGCGACGAACGAGGAGGCCCTCGGCGCCTCGCAGAGCGCCCGCAACCTCCACGCGAGCGGGCTGGAAGACGACATCGCCTGGTGTGCGCAAGAGAGCGTGCTCGACGTCGTTCCCCGCTTCTCCCGCATGGTCGGCACCGCCGCGGAGGTGACTCTGTGAAGCGCCCGCCCGTCGTCGCCGCGAACGGCATTGTGGCCACGAGCCAGCCGCTCGCGACGCGCGCCGGCCTTCGGGCGCTCGAGCGCGGCGGGAACGCGGCCGACGCGGCCCTCGCGGCCGCCGCCGTGCTCGCCGTCACGGAGCCGACGGGGAACAGCATCGGCGGCGACAACTTCGCGATCGTGTGGAAGGACGGACAGGCTGACGGGCTCGACTCCGCCGGCCCGGCGCCGCGGAACGCCGATCCGCTGACGCCCGTCGAGGTCGACGGCGCGCGGTCGGTGACGGTACCCGGCGCGGTCGGCGGCTGGGCGGCGCTCGCCGAGCGCTATGGCCGGCTCGGGCTCGACGCATGTCTGGTCGACGCGATCGACGCGGCGGCGAATGGCTTCGCGGTCACACCGTTGACGGCCGCGGCCTGGCAGCGCGGCCAGCGCGTTCCGCCGGAGTACCTGCCGGCGCCGAGCGTGGGGGAGATCGTCCGGCTCCCGGAGTTGGCGGCCACCCTGCGGCGGATCGCGAGCGAAGGGCCGCCCGCCTTCTATGAAGGAGACGTGGCGCGCGCGATCGCATCCGTCACGTGGCTGGAAGAGGAGGATCTCGCGGGTTACGAGGCTGGCTGGGTCAAGCCGCTCTCGATCCCGTACCGCGGACACACGGTGCTCGAGCTGCCGCCGCCGACGCAGGGTGTCGCGGCGCTCGAAGGTCTCGGCCTGCTCGAGCGCTCGTCGCCGAGCCTTGCGTCACAGATCCGCTGCATGCAGCTCGCGCTCGAGGACGCGTTCGCGCGCGTGCGCGACGGCGCCGACGTGAGCGACCTGCTGGAGCCGGCGTTCCTCGACCGGCGCCGGGCTGAGTCGTCGGCCGCGGTCGCCGAGCCTGCTGGCGGTACGGTCTACCTCTGCGCCTGCGACTCCGACCGCATGGCCGTCTCGTTCATCCAGTCGAACTACATGGGCTTCGGGTCGGGGCTGTGCGCCCCGGGTACCGGTGTTGCGCTTCAGAACCGCGGTGCGGGCTTCTCGGTGTCGGGCGCAGTAGAACCGGGCAGGCGGCCGTACCACACGATCATTCCGGGGATGCTGCTGCGCGACGGCGCGCTCGCAGGGCCGTTCGGCGTCATGGGCGGCTTTCTCCAGGCGCAGGCGCACCTGCAGCTCGTCTCGGCGATCGTGGACGACGGTCTCGACCCGCAAGTCGCGCTCGAGCGGCCGCGCTTCATGGTCGACGGCGAGGTCGTGAAGCTCGAGGAGGGGCTCTGGGAGCGCGACGCCAACCTCGGCAAGCTCGGCATCACGACGGTCAGGGAGCCGAACACGGGCTACTTCGGCGGCGGCCAGGCGATCCTCGTCGTGGGCGACGCCCTCGTCGGCGGCTCCGATCCCCGCAAGGACGGCTACGCCGGCGGCTTGTGAGAGGTGTCAGACACGCGAACTAGGAGCCGTCGAGCGGGCCATGCCTATTCCCGAACAGCTGACGTCCGCAATACATATTGTGTGCTGCGATTCTCCTGTGGATGAGTTGTCGCAGGTCTGGCACGAAAGACACCTCGACAAAAGGCGTGTCTGACACCGGTGTAACACGTTCTGTATCGGGCTCCGTCGCGTGGATCACGATCGCGCCGGTGAAGGCGCTCGCGCTCGTCCATCGCGAGGTGGTGGAGCTCGAGCCGATCGGCGTGCGAGACAATCGCCGCTTCTACCTCGTCGACGATCACGGACGGATGATCAACGGCAAGGTGATCGGGCCACTCGTACGCGTCGTGCCCGACTACGAGGACGAGGCGGGGCGTCTCGCGCTCCGTATGCCTGACGGCATCGTCGTCGCAGGCGATGTCGAAGTGGGTGAGCCGCTGACGACGAGCTTCTTCGGGCGGCCGGTCGCCGGCCGTGTCGTCGAGGGTCCCTGGTCGGAGGCGCTCTCGGGACTGGCGGGCCGCTCGCTCCGTCTCGTCCGCACCGAGGAGCCCGGCCACGGCGCGGACCGCGGCGGTCGCGCAGGCGTCTCGCTCGTGGGTACTGCATCGCTCGAAGCGCTGGCGAACGCCGCCGGCGTCGACCGCGTGGACGGCCGCCGCTTCCGCATGCTCTTCGGCGTCGACGGCGTGCCGCCGCACGCCGAGGACGAATGGATCGACCGCCGGCTCCGGATCGGCGATGCCGTCGTCCGCTTGCGGGGTAACGTCGGCCGCTGCGCCGTGACGACGCAGAATCCCGAGACAGGCGTCCCCGACCTCGACACCCTCCGCGTGCTTGGCGAGTACCGCGGCGACGTCGAGACGAGCGAGCCGCTGCCGATGGGTGTGTGGGGCGAGGTGGTCGAGCCGGGCACGGTGCGACTTGGCGATCCGGTGGAGCCGGAGTGATGGTCGCGCGCTGACCCTGGAACGTATGGTGAAGCGGGTTTCCGCCCGCGACCGACTGAGACCCGAATGCCAGTACTCGAGGGTGGGCGGAGGGCGCCGGAATCGAACCGGAATCGGCTCGCCGATCGACCGAGTCTCAGTCGGCCGGCCCGCCTCGGGATTCACTCCGCCACGCGTAGCCGCATCGAGCAACTTTCGCCTCGCTCACATGAATTGGCGCGAAGTCGGCACATCTCTCTAACACGTGATCGGGTAGGGGGACTTGACAGGAACATACGTTCTGTTATAGAACATATGTTCCCATGCTGGCCTGCGTGCTCATACCTGGCTTCGAACTGAGAGCGGCGCTCAGGGGCAAGACGCGCCTTCTACTCCAGCCGGCTGCGCTCGCGCCCATGCCGGGGCAGAGGCAGGAGATCGGCGCGGTGACGGCCGCGGCCGAGGTGGCGGGAGTGCGGCCGGGGATGCTGCTCGGCGAGGCGCTCGCCACGTGCCCGTCGCTCAGGCTCGTGGAGCAGGACCCCGCGGAGGCGGAGCAGGCATGGGAGGAGATCGTGCGGAGGCTCGAGGGCGAGGGGTTCGCCGTCGAGCCCGCCGAGCCGGGGTGTCTCTACGTGGAAACTCGCGCTGTAGAGCGGCTGTACGGCGGCGTGAAGGGCGTCCTTCGCCGGGCGCTCGCCGCTGTCGGCCCCGGCTGGGATGCCCGCGCGGGCGCGGCCGACCGGAAGTTCGCGGCACTAGCCGCCGCGAGCGTCGCCCGCGCGGGCCAGATACTCGTCGTTGCGAGCGAGGAAACGCCCACCTTCCTCGCTCCGCTCCCGCTCGGCGTCCTGCCGCTCGAGCGGGAGCGCCACGACGAGCTCGAGGGGCTCGGCCTGCGGACGGTCGGTCACCTGGCAGCCTTGCCGGGTGCCGCCGTCGCCGAGCGCCTGGGATCGGAGGGCTGGCAGGCGTGGCATCTGGCGCGAGGAGGGGACTCGGGGCGCGTCAGGCCACGCCGGCCCGCCGCAGAGATCGTCGAGCGTCTGGAGTTCCCCGATCCCGTGGACAACGAGCTGACGCTGCGGCGGGCGCTCAACGCGCTCGTGGAGCGCGCTCTCGACCGCCCGGAGCGGGAGGGACGCGCGGTGCGCAAGGTGGCGCTCCAGGCGAGGCTCGTGGGCGGCGGCTCGTGGCGTCGCACGCTGACGCTTCGCGAGCCGGCCGCCGAGCGCGGACGGCTGCGAGTCGCGCTCGGCCCGAAGCTCGCGGAGCTGCCCGCGCCGGCGACGTCGCTCGAGCTCGAGCTCGTGGAGCTCACCGAGTGGGTGGGCCGGCAGCTCGAGCTCGTGAAGCCGGAAGGCCGCGAGCTGGAGAGCCGCTTGAAGGAAGGCCTGCGTCAGGTGCGTTCGAGCGCGGGCGCAGGTGCGGTCGCGACGGTGGTCGAGGTGGCGCCGTGGTCTCGGATCCCGGAACAGCGGGCGCTACTCGTCCCGCGAGACTAAACGAGCCGAGGCCGGCGCTCGTGGACGCGGGCTTCGACGGCGTCCCGCGTCAGGTCGACCGGCAGGCGGTAGCGGTCGTGCGAGAGGAATGGCGTGTGGTCGACCGCTGGTGGACCGAGGAGCCCGTCCACCGCCGGTACTTCGACACGGGGCTCGAGGACGGCCGCTGCACCGTCGTCTTTTACGACGAAGCCGGACGCGGCTGGTTCAGCCAGGCCGCATGAGCCGAGCCCACCTGTCCTCTTCAGCCATGTCCGGGGTCAGACCCCGGTCGTGTCCGTGATGGGTATGGCCGGTTGGGATTGCCCTGCAAGACGGCAGGTTCTGGCCTCTACGAATCTGCAACGGAAGTGTGCCGTCTCTGTGCACGAGGACATGGCCGTTACAGGCGGGTTCATCGCCGTCGCAGGCGCCCGGCAAACCCGGAATCCGGCGCGTGGACATTGAGAAGGGCGAGCCGGTCGCAGCCCTCGGCGAGTTGGAAGCCGTGCACGACGCAGGGGGAGGCCGCGACGAACGTCCCGGGGTCGCCCGAGCCGCCAATGAACGCTGCGTCGCCCTCGAGCACGAAGAACGAGTCGACGTGATCGGAGTGCACGTGCGGATCGACGCCCTCCCAGCCGGGCTCGAACGCCAGCTCGATCGCCGAGAGCTGCGGGAGCTCGGCCTTGATCCGGTGGCCGCGGACAGGCTCACCCTTGCCGGGCAACGAGACGATGGCCTCCGCGACCGGCTGCCCTCCGTCACCGGGTGGATCGAAGCTGTCGAAGCCAGGGGTCACGCCGCGCAGGTAGTCGGCGAAGCCGCCGCTCGGTGCGTGGAAGTTCAGGAAACGAACCTGCGCAGCGCTGCCCGAGTCGAAGCCGTGGACGACGCCGGGCGGGACGGCGACGAACGTTCCGGTAGGAGCGGTCAGCCCCTCCAGATCGGGACCGAGGCGGAACGCCAGCTCGCCTTCCAGCACGTAGAAGGCATCCGCGTGCTCCCGGTGGATGTGCGGCTCAGCGCCGCGCTCGCCAGCCTCGTGGCGCGTCCACGTCACGTCGAGAAGCTCATGCGAGAAGAGGATGCGCAGCGTCCGCTTCGCAGTGTCGGTGATCGCCTCTCCCTCGCCTTGCTCGGGACGTAGGAGCAGCGGTTGGGCTACGTCGAGCTCCATGCCCACTCAGCGTATTCGTTTCTCGACGGAGCGTCGCAGCCCGAGGAATTGGCGATCCGCGCGGCCGAGCTGGGCTACGAGGCGCTCGCGCTTACCGACCACGACGGCGTGTACGGCTCGCTCGAGTTCGCACACGCGGCGAAGGCCTTCGGCGTGCGGCCGATCACCGGCGCGGAGGTGACGCTCGAGGGTGGCTTCCATGTCACGCTCCTCGTCGAGTCGCCCGCGGGGTACGCGAACCTCTGCCGGCTGCTCACCTTCGCGCACGCGGATGAACGGCTGTCGCCGGCGCTCCCGCTGGACGCTCTTGCCGAGCGCAACGAGGGGCTGGTCTGCCTGTCCGGCTGCGCGCGGCACGGCCTCGGCGTGCGCGATCCGAACGGTGCCGCCCGCCTGGCCGCAGCCTTCGGCCGCGAGCGGTTCTTCGTCGAGCTTCAGCGCCCCTACGAGCGCGGTGACGCCCGCCGCAACGCCGCTCTTCGCGATCTCGCCGCCGTCCTTGGTGTGGAGACCGTCGCCACCGGAGACGTGCACTCCCACAGCCCGCGCCGCGCTGTGCTTCAGGATGTGCTCGTCGCCATCGGCCATCGCTCGACCCTGGATGGGTCGGAGCCGGAGCGGCGCGGGAACCGCGAGAGCGTCCTCCGCGCGCCGAGTGAGGTCGCCGATCGCTTCCCGCTCGACCCGGCTGCCGTCGCGCGCACGGCCGAGCTCGCAGCGAGGCTCGAGTTCGACCTGACCCAGGAGCTCGGCTACCGCTATCCCGACTTCGCCGACGGCGAGGGGACGGCCGACGCACAGCTGCGCCGCGTGTGCGAGCGGGCGTTTGCCGAGCGTTACGCGGGCGCGAACGGCCACAAGCGCCGAGCCCGCGAGCGCCTGGAGGAGGAGCTAAAGCTCATCGCCTACCTCGATCTGTCCGGCTTCTTCCTTCTCCACTTCGAGGTGCTCGAGCTGGCGCGGGAGATCGCGGTCGACCTGCGTGGGCAGAGCCGCGCGCGAAATGCGCTGCCCCCTGGCCGCGGGCGCGGTTCGTCCGTCGGCTCCATCGTCTGCTACCTCACCGGGCTCTCGCACGTCGATCCTGTCGCCGCCGGCCTCTCGCTCGGCCGTTTCCTCAACCGGGAGCTCGCCTCCGTCCCCGACATCGACCTCGACTTCCCGCGCGACATCCGTGAGCGGCTGATCGTCGAGGTGACCGAGCGCTACGGCCGCGAGCATGCGGCGCTCGTCGCGACGTTCTCGACGTACCACGCCCGCGGGGCGATCCGCGACGTCGGCAAGGCGCTCGGCCTGCCGTTCGCGGAGCTGGAGCGCCTCGCGCGCGTCACGAACGGTGACCCGCGCCTCGTGGAGGAGGAGCTGGCGGCGCTGCCCGACTCGAAGACGAAGCTTGCGTCTCGCCGCTGGCGCGCGCTCGGCTGGCTCTGCAAGGAGATCGCCGGCCTGCCGCGCCACCTTTCCCAGCACCCGGGCGGGATGGTGATCTCGTCCCGGCCGCTCGTCGAGCTCGTTCCGGTCGTGCCCGCGGCCATGGAGGGGCGGCAGCTCTGCCAGTGGGACAAGGACTCGTGCGCCGACGCCGGCTTCCTGAAGATCGACCTGCTCGGCCTGGGAATGCTCTCCGCCATCGAGGACTGCGTCGAGAGGATCGCGCTCGCGCGCGGGGAGACGATCGACCTCTCGCGCATCCCGCTCGACGACGAGGGGGTCTACGGCGAGATCCAGGCGGCCGACACCGTCGGCACGTTCCAGATCGAGAGCGGTGCGCAGATGCAGAGCCTTCTGCGCACGCGCCCCGAGAACATGGACGACCTCACGGTGCAGGTGGCGCTCGTGCGGCCAGGGCCGATCCAGGGCGGTGCCGTCCACCCGTACATCGACCGGCGCGCGAAGCGTCGCGTCGACCCGTCGTATCCCATCGAGTACGACCATCCACTGCTGGAGCAGGCGCTCGAGGAGACGTTCGGCGTCGTCGTCTTCCAGGACCAGGTGCTGGCGGTGGCGATGGCGCTCGCTGGCTTCACGATCGGCGAGGCGGAGGGACTGCGCCGCGCAATGAGCCGCAAGCGCTCGCTCGAAGCGCTCGAGGCGTTCCGCGAGCGGTTCGTCGAGGGCGCTGCGCGAAACGGCGTCGACACGGAAACGGCGAATCGCGTCTACGACAAGCTCGCCGCGTTCTCGGGCTTCGGCTTCCCGAAGTCGCACTCGGTCGCCTTCGCGCTGCTCGCCTACCAATCCGCGTGGCTGCGCCACTACTTCCCGGCCGAGTTCCTGTGCGCCTCCTGAACGCGCAGCCGATGGGCTTCTACCCGCCGGCGAGCCTTGTGCGCGACGGCC
>JBKJWA010000134.1:0-6508 GCA_046716705.1 Gaiellaceae bacterium | reverse complement strand
TATGTCGACTTCTCACCCACCCAGGAGCTGAACGCTGTGCTCGATCACGTCAAGCAGCAAGCGGCAGGTTCCTAACGGACGCAGAGGAGCGAGTTACGTCGCCCGACACCGCCCGTTTCGCCAAACGCGGTCCTCGCCTTGGAATTGCGATGCCCGGCTCGACGAGCGCCGGCTACTTCCCGGCGTATTCGAGCGGAAGTTCGCCGATTGAAGGTTTCGGCTTGGGCCTCAGCGGCCCAAGTGGGGTGCTCGCAAGTGCGTCCGCTTCGGCGTTCGCCTCTCGGGGCACCCACGTGATAGGGATGTCAACGAACTGCTGAATCAACGCAACCGCTTGCTCATGCAAGGGTTTCAGGTGCTCCGCGTTGACTTGCGATCTGCCGTTCAGTTGGTTGACCAGCAGAAGGGAATCGAGGCACACGCGTAAGTGTTCAATCCCGTGAGAGCGGGCGGCCTCGAGGCCTTTGATGAGAGCTCGATACTCTGCGACGTGGTGGTCCTTCGCTAGCCCTATCGGCTCCGAGATCTCCTCGAGAGGGGCCTTCAGGACCACACCAATCGCGGCTTCACCCGCCATTTTGCCGGGTTGATCGGGGACTATGCCCCCGTCGGCCGTGTCGTCGGTGGAAAGGGAGCAGAGGACGCCGGCCGTCACCAGGTCTGGGAGCGGATGCTCCTCGAGCGAGCGGACGGCTCCGATGCGAAGGTTCGAGATCGGGCAGACGTCGAGGACGGTCCGCCGGTCGGCGAGCTCGCGCACCAAGCCGGGGTCGTCGATCGCGCGGATGCCGTGGCGGATTCGGTGCGCTCGCAGCCGCTCGAGCGAATCCCGGATCGAGTCGGCGCCCGCGATCTCCCCAGCGTGGGGTACCGAAGCGAGCCCGCTATCGCGTGCGCGACGAAAGACGCGGTCGAAGGGTGCCGGTGGATACTCGACTTCCGGCCCGCCGAGGCCCACGCCGACGACGCCCCGGTCACGGTAGGCGGCCGCATGTCGAACCACGAGCGCTGCTGCGTCGAGGTCGTAGCTGCGGGTGATGTCGGGGGTCAGCCGCACCTCGACCCCGTGGAGCTCGCGTGCCTCCTGAGCGCCGTCGCAGTAGCCCTCGAACACCTCTTCCCACGAGCTTCCCCGCCGCACCGGCTCGGCGGGCGAGAAGATCCCCTCGATGTACAGCGCTCCGTGGGCCGCCGCCTGCCGCGCATAGTCGACAACGATCTGCCGAAAGTCGTCGGCACGCCGGAGCGCCTGCGTCGTAAGCACCCAGACGGTGACGAAGTGCGCGAAGTCGCGGAAGCGGTAGAGCTCGGCGAGCTCGTCAGCGTTGCGTGCTGGCAATGCGACGTCGTTCCGGCGCGCGATCTCGAGCAGCGTCGGCGGCTCGACGGTTCCCTCGAAGTGAACGTGCAGTTCGATCTTCGGGTACCTCATCTGCTCCGCCGCGCGAGCGCCCACGCGCTTGAATCCTGCCGCTCAAGTCGTCCGCGTGTGGGCAAAGGCTTCAGTCGCTCGTGCCGCTGCAGAGCCTATACACCTCCGACGGCTTTCGCCGTACCCGCAAGGCGTTTGATGTCCTCGCGCCCGGCTGACCACGTCCGCCACGACCGACTATAGCGTTCCCGCTACTGCGCGCGACTACCCCGGAAACGCCGGCGGGATCGAGGCGAGCGGGGTCGAACTGTTGCGAGGCCCGTCCGAGAAGCCCCGGGTTCGTACCTGGCACTTTGGTTGTTCGTGTTACCCCTGGAAATCCGGCGGATGGAACTAAACGGGGCACGTTCAAACCCTCGACTCCAGGTTGAGCTTGGCCGGTTGGTCGAGATTCATGGTCGGCTGCTGTGTAGAGCAGCCGTGGATCCGCAGCAGCCTCGCTCTGCTCCACGGAGGATGAGCCCGGTGCTCGAGATGGTCACGCTGGTGCTGGAACGGGCCGAGGGGCCGATGCGAGCGCGTGAGATCCACGCCGCCGCCGAGGAACTCGCCGGCGAGATGCTTCTCTGGACATCGGTCAAAGCAGCTCTGGCCGCGGGCGCCTCGGGACGCTCGCGGCGCTTTCAACGCGTTCAGCGGTCGCATCTTCGCGATCGAGCAAGTTCCAGACTGACGACCCGGGCCCGGCTCAAGCAGGGGCAAGACATCCTCTCTCTAGAGCTAAGCGCGACTGGACACGCGGTGCCGTCGTGGGGATGATCACGCGCGTGCGAGATGACCTCCCGACCGGCCGGCTCACTCCCGGCCTCGCCCACCACTGCCACCAGACCCTCGGTTACCGCCACCGAGCCGCCGACGATCTCGTCGCCGGTCATCGTGACAAGATGCTCGGCATCACGCACCAGGAGATCGGGCATCGCGCTCTCCGATCATTCCGGTCCCAGCGCCCGGTGTGGCGCAGCCGCACTCGATCGCCGACCGCTCCGACGGTCACGGCGCGGGGTCGTCGGCGCCTATCCTGCGCCGGCTAACAACCATGAGCCGTCCGAAGACCCTTGCATGCCTCGACGGTTCGGTCACCTGGCGCGGCGACCGAGACTACGAGCCGACCAGACAGAACATGCTCTGGAACGCGTGGAAGCCGCCCCGCTTTCCAGAGCTGATCGTTCGAGCCGCCTCCGAGCAGGATGTCGTCGCCGCCGTCACGTTCGCGCGCTCCCGCGGCTTGAAGATCGCCGTGCGCGCCTCCGGCCACAGCTGGTGCGGTTCCCCGCTGCGGGAAGGAGGCCTGCTCCTCGACCTTTCGCAGCTTCGCGAGCTCTCGATCGACCCCGCCTCACGTACGGCGACGCTCCAGCCGGGCATAACCAGCCGCGAGCTTGCATCCGCGCTCGCCGAGCACGGGCTCGCCTTTCCGGTCGGCCACTGCGGCCACGTCGGCCTGAGCGGCTTTCTGCTCAGCGGCGGACTCGGTTGGAACTATGGCGTCTGGGGACCGGCGTGCCTGAGCGTCACCGGGATCGAAGCGGTGACGGCCGACGGCCAGCTAAGGCGCGTGGACGAGAGCGAGAACACGGACCTGTTTTGGGCGGCCCGTGGAGCCGGGCCCGGGCTGTGCGCGGTCGCGACGAGGTTTCGCCTCAACGTCTACCCCATGCCCGGGGCGATCACCTCGAGCACCTACGTCTATGCGCTGGAGGATGCCCAGGGCATCGCGAGCTGGGCTGCGGGGGCCCGAGCCACCCTCCCGCCGACGGTGGAGCTCGCGATGCTGCTCGCACCGGCACCACCGGAGGTCGCCTCCAGGCCGGGGGCGAGAGTGGTCATCCTGGCCGGCACCGCCTTCGTCGACTCCCCGAACGAGGCGTCACGCGCGCTGGCCCCGCTGGAAGGCTGTCCTGCGCGAGACCGCTGCATATCGCGGGAGGTCAACCGCGCCATGCCCTTCGAAGCGCTCTACGACGGGGAGGACGCGGCCTGGCCCGAGGGACACCGCTACGCCGCGGACAATCTCTGGCTGAACGCTGGCCTCGAGGAACTCCTTCCACGACTCGGTGCGCAGCTCGCTCGCGCTCCCTCGGCAAAATCGCTCATCCTGGTCGTGCTGCCACCGACACCACCCCCAGGCACAGAGGTTCCGGACATGGCGTTCTCCATGCTCGGCAGGGTTCTCGTCGATTGCTACTCGGTCTGGGAGGACGAGGCCGACGACGAAGCAAACATCGGCTGGCTGAGAGACGCAATGAAGACGGTGGCACCGTTCGCCGTCGGGCACTACGTCGCCGAGGCCGACCTGCTCGCCGACCCCTCCCGCGCGGCCCGGTCGTTCTCTCCTGCCGCGTGGAAACGAATGACCTCACTCAGGGTGAGACTCGACCCGCACGGCCTCTTCCACCCGTACCTTGGTGGGGCGTGACTCTCAGTGAGTCCGGGCTCAGGGCATACATCAAATACCGGAGGCACATACGTCCGGCACCTTCGATGGAATCGAGCAGGCACCGGGCTCGATCGCAGGGCTGTACCGGGCGAGAACCTCGGCAAGTGTCTGGTTCGGATCGCTCCGGATGTCCCTGCCCAGAGATCCCTCCCCCCACGCGCGGATCCAGGCGACCACCTCGCTCGGATCGGGAAGCCGACGGCGAAGCCCGGCGCGCTCGGCGTCGACGGCCCGCTCGAGCTCGGTCTCGAACTCCTCCAGCTCAGTGTCGAACCTCGCGGCACGCCGACGGTGCTCGCCCCTTGCTCCCAGCCTGTCCTCGAAGAACGAGAGCACCGCCATGATCGGCGCGAGGGCGACAAGGACGAGCGTGTACGGGCTCTTCGTCATGTAGTAGAGAACCGCTCCGGCGGCAAGCGGAGCGAGCGAGGTCGCCAGCAGGAACCGACGGCGGCGGTTCTCGTCGGGAGGGACCGGCGCCTTCAGCTCGACGGTTCCTGTCCGTTCGGCAAGACGGGGGACGCGGTTGAACGGAACGACGCCATTCGAGCCGACGGCGACGCGAGGTTCGGCGGGGCGAGGCAGATCGAGCGTGAACGCCGATCTCCCTGCAGCGATCAGATCGCCCGGAGTCACGAGCATCTCTGATGAGATCGGTGTGTCGTTCACCGAAGTCCGGTTGAGCGAGCCCGCATCCACAACGCTCGCGGTTCCGTTTTCGCCGAGTCGGAGCCAGAAGTGCTCGCGCGACAGCAACGGGTCATCGACCGTAATGGCAGCATCGGGAGACCGGCCTACGAGGTAGTCGCCGGGCTCGAGTACGAACCGCGTGCCTGCAGCAAGCCCGCCGCACACGACCAGCTCAAACGGCCCGGCGAGGTCGGGCGCGCGCCGGGACGGACGCGCATCCGTCGTAAGAACGATGCGGTCCCCGTGGATGAGACCGGCTGAGCCGAGCCCCTCGGCGGGATCGAGCGTACGTCCCAATCGCGGAGACCAGAGGTAGTGCCGATCCGACGCAGGTGACCCGAGGTGCTCGGCGAGCGCCCTGCCGACCTCGTTTGCACGGGCGGCAGGGTCGCAGTCGATCTCGACTGCGACACGCACGGCGTCGCTCCGTACGGCGAGTCTCAGGATCAGGCGTTTGTCAGCGATGCTGGATTGTCTACGGTAGCGTCGGGCTCACTGTCAAGCGTGTCCGGCCGCCGGCAGCCTAAACAGGCAGCGTGAGGCCGGTACTTCGACAAGCCGGCAGGGATCGTTACCGCGAGCAGTACTCTGACCCTACGAGAAGCCGCTTACGAGGAGCCGATTCAAGGAGAGGCAGCGAGATGGAGACATTGACGCAGATGACGTGCGTCGCGTGCCGCAAGGACGCACCGACCGTGACGGATGCCAAGATCGCCGAATTTCATCGCCAAGTCTCTGACTGGGAAATCGTAGAGCTCGATGGCATCAAACGCCTGAGACGCGTGTTTTCATTCGGCGATTTTGCGCAAGCGTTGGAATTCACGAAGAGGGTAGGCGAGCTGGCAGAGGAAGAGGGGCATCACCCTGCGCTGCTGACCGAATGGGGCAGGACGACGGTCACATGGTGGACGCACAAGATCAGGGGCCTCCATCACAACGATTTCATCATGGCGGCGAAAACGGACGAGCTGTAACAGCCAGAACCGATCCGCTAGATTGACAGGGGCCCGGTCTCGATGCCGGGGAGACGGCGAGGAGCATGACCTTCTCGTTGCACGGAGCACAACCTGGGCATCCCGAGCTCGAGGCGGAGGGGCAACTCGAGATGCAGATCCCTGACTAAAGGTCTTCTGATCGCCGCCGCGACGAGACGTGGGATCCTTCTTGGCTCTCGCACTACCGGCACCAGCAGGAGGTTCCGCGACTGAACGGGCAACGCAGACGACTGGGAATGGGCCTCATGTTCTACCCGCGCGGCGGTTCGGCGCAGGTCACCCGGTATCTCTCTCGCGCGCTCGTGGAATCCGGCTGGGAGGTCGTGCTCGCCTCAGGGTCGCTCGGCTCGCCCGGGGAGCAGACGCACGCTGCCACCTTCTTCGATGGACTCCACGTCGAGGCAGCGGACTACACGCCCGCTCTCGAGCGCTTCAGCCGCGGTGAGGATCAGCTGGCCGGGCCGGTTCCCTTCCACGGCTCCTTCGAGGATCGGGAGGGAGCACCAGATCCTGTCTTTGCCGCTCTGGGCGCGGAGCAGGCGGAGGCTCAGGTATCGGCCTGGGAGGGCGTGTTCGAGCGCGCAGGCTTCGGTCACGTCGACGTCATTCACCTCCATCACCTGACGCCGATGCACGAGGCCGCCGCTCGGCTGTGGCCCGACCGCACGCTCGTCACCCACCTGCACGGCACCGACCTGAAGATGCTCGATCGCGTCGAGCGCCTCGACGCTCTGGCTGTCGCGCTGAACACGGACCTCGTCCGGCTTGCGGCCGCCATCGAGTCAGGTGAGGTGGCGCCCGACTGCCACCTGCCTGAAACGGAACGTGAGCTGCTGCGGCGGACGAACCTGAGCCGATACCGCTACGGAAAGGACTGGGCCTCTCGCCTCGAAGCGTCTGCCAGGCACAGCCGGCGCATCATCTGCAGCTCGCCCCATAGCGCGTCCGAGGCCG
>JBKJWA010000133.1:0-11271 GCA_046716705.1 Gaiellaceae bacterium | reverse complement strand
GGGTACACCTCTTCCCATTCCGAACAGAGCAGTTAAGCCCGCCAGCGCCGATGGTACTCGGGGCGAAAGCCCCCGGGAGAGTAGGACGCCGCCGGATTATTTGTTAGAAGGCCGCCGAACGAGGCGGCCTTCGTCGTTCTACGGCTCGTGGACCACTGCCTCGACGTTGTTCCCGTCGGGGTCGAAGACGTACGCCGAGTAGTAGCCCCGGTGATAGCGCGGTCGATACCCGGGCGCGCCGTTGTCCTGGCCGCCGGCGGCGAGCGCGGCCGCGTGGAAGCGATCGACCACGGACCGAAGAGGCGCCTTGAACGCAAAGTGGAGGTTCGTCGTGAGCGGCCCGTCTGCGCTGACGAAGAGCTCCCCGAGCTCGAACCACCCGTCTCCCGCATTGATGGGGCCGATCTCGAGCGCCTCGGCCACCGCGACGTAGAACCGCCTACTTGCGGCGAGGTCGCGCACGCGCAGGTGCACGTGGTCAAGACGCGCGCCGTCCGTCACGCGGCCTTCGCCCGCTCATGCCAGCCGGGATCGAGCGCGCGCAGCCGCGCCACTCGCTTCGCAACAGGTGGGTGGGTCACGAACATCCCGGGAAGCCCCTTCTCGTCGAGTGGGTTCACCGTGAACAGCGGCTCACAGGCCGGGCTGGCCTGAAACTCCACGAGCTCGACGGCCTGCTCCATTCGGATGAGGGCGTCCGCGAGCCCGTGCGGCGACTCGCAGATCTCGGAGGCGAGCCGATCTGCGGCGAACTCGCGCCTGGGCGACAAGAGAACGTGCTCGCACGCCGCGGCCAGCGGTCCGAGGACGTAGAGGAGCGGGCGTTGGAGGAAGCCACCGATGCGACTGAAGTCGAGGATCGCCGCCGACACGAGCACCACGGGTGTCTGAAGGACGACGTCGCGGTTTCGTACGTGCGCGAGCTCGTGCGCGAGCACGCCCTCCACCTCGGCGGGCGGCAAGGCAAGCAAGCCCGTCGTGAAGGCGACGGTTGAGGACCAGACCCCGCGGCCGGCCGCGAGCGCCAGGGGCGGCCCTCTCTCGATCATGTACAGGCGTGGCTTCACCACCTGCGCACGAGCTGCCAGGCGAGCGACCACCGCGTGAAGCTCGGGATTCTCGCCTTCCGGCACCTCGCGAGCCCGGAGGATGCCTATGAGCGCCCGATCGGCCATCCAGTAGGCCGAGAAACAGAGCAGCAAACCGGCGAATGCGAAGAACGAGGCCAAGCGAACGCCGCCGACGGCGTACCCGAGCACTCCCAACGGGCCGGCGACAGCTGCAGTGACGAGCCATGCTTTGAGAACGTTCCTGGCCGCCTGCAACCTACGACTCCTCTTCGGTGTCCTCCTCGCCCAGGCCGCGCGGCGGCCAGTCGGGCTCCGGCGCATCGCAGCGGCTCGAGCAGTGGAGCGACGCGACGTTCTGCAAGGGGATGAGGATGTGGCCGTTGAGCTCGACGTGGGCGATGTCGTCGATCGAGCAGTACGCCGTGAGCACGCCTTCCTGGTAGTCGCCGCCGAAGAGCGCGACCTCGACCTGCTCGCCTTTGTACTTGCTCGTGTAGTCGTCCACGCAGTGGGTCAGTCTATCCGGGTGAACACGCCATCCTCGTAGCGGAACGACGCCATCTCGCAGTTGCCGAGCACGTCTCGGGGCTCTCCGGAGAGATGGCGATCGAGCGCGCGGACAACGCCGCCATGGGTCACCACGAGCACCGATCCGCCCCCGTGGGAGCCGGCGATCCACCGGAGGGCGCCGACGGCACGGGCGTCGAACGCGTCGCTCGACTCGCCGTCCGGACGCGTCATGCCCGGGAACCGCTCCTCGATCTGCGCGCGCGTGAGGCCGCTCCATGCGCCGATGTCGATCTCGCGCAGGCGTTCGTCGGCGTGGACCTCGAGCCCCTTGGCACGGCCGATGATCTCCGCCGTCTCGTAGGCGCGGCGCAGGTCGCTCGAATAGAGCGCATCGATCTCGACATCGGCCAGACGCTCTGCGAGCTCCATCGCCTGCCTGTGCCCGACGTCGTTCAGAGGAGGGTCTCCATGTCCCTGCCAGATGCCGTCGCGGTTCCAGTCGGTCTCGCCGTGGCGCACGAGGATGAGCGTGGTCACGGGCGATACGCTAGCTCGCCATGGACCTGGGACTCGAAGGACGGGCGTGCCTCGTCACGGGCTCGACGCGCGGCATCGGCCGCGAGGTCGCAGCGCAGCTCGTAGGGGAAGGCGCGCGTGTCGTCACGTGCGGCCGGGGTGAGCCTCCCCTTGTCGGTGAGGCGCTCCATGTGACGTGCGACCTCGCCGTCCCGGGCGAGCCCGAGCATGCCGTCGCGGAGGCCGTAACGCAGTTAGGAAGGCTCGACGTGCTCGTGAACAACGTCGGCATCGCTCGCCACGCCCGCTTCGAGGACGTAGCGGACGCGGAGTGGGACGAGTACTGGCAGCTCAACGTCATGAGCTATGTCCGCGCTATCCGGGCTGCGCTGCCGCGGCTTCGCGCGTCGGAGGCGGCCGCCATCGTCAACGTCTCGTCGACCGCGGGGAAGCGACCCTCGACGGGTATGCCGCACTACTCCGTGACGAAGGCGGCCGTGCTCTCGCTCTCGCGGCTGGTCGCTGACCTCTATGCCGCGGACGGCATACGCTGCAACGCCGTGACGCCCGGGCCGACGGCTACGGAGGCCTGGCTCGGCGAGGGTGGGCTCGCCGACCAGCAGGGGGGCGAGCGCGACGAGGTGCTCGCGAAGGTGGGCGCTGGCCGTCCGCTCGGCCGCCTAGCCACGGCAGAGGAGATCGCAGGGGTCATCGTCTTCCTCTGCTCGGAGCGCGCGAGCTATGTGACGGGGGCAGCCTGGAGCGCCGACGGTGGGACAGTCCAGATCATCATCTGAGGCCTCGTTCGAGCAGCGGATCCGCGAGCTCGAGGAGAGCCTCTCGCCGCTTGCCGTTCGCTCGCTCGAGACGAAGGGACGCGAGCGTCCCGAGGAAGAGTCGAGCGTCCGCACACCGTTCCAGCGCGACCGCGACCGGATCGTCCACTCCAAGCCGTTCCGGCGCCTGAAGGGAAAGACGCAGGTCTTCATCGACCCTGAAGGCGATCACTATCGGACGCGGATGACGCACACGCTCGAGACGTCGGCGATCTCGCGGGTCGTCGCCCGTGCGCTACGGCTGAACGAGGATCTCGTGGAGGCGATCGGGCTCGGCCACGACATGGGGCACACGCCGTTCGGTCACGCGGGCGAGGAGGCGCTCGACGAGGTTCTGCACGAGCATTCCGGCCGGCACTTCCGGCACAACGAGCACTCGCTCGTCATCGCCCGCCGGCTCAACCTCACACACGAGGTCTGCGACGGCATCCTCAGGCACACTGGCGACCAGGAGCCGGCGACGCTCGAGGGGAAGGTCGTGCGCATCGTCGACCGAGTCGCCTACATCAACCACGACATCGACGACGCCATCCGCTTCGGCCTTCTGGGCGAAGACGATCTGCCGCGGGATGAGATCGAGCTGCTCGGGCCCACCGGCTCGAAGCGCATCGACCGGCTCGTGCGCGACCTCGTCGACAAGTCCGCCGAGACCGGCGACATCGCCCAGAGCCCCGAGGTAGGGGAGGCCATGCTGTCGCTGCGGACGTTCATGTTCGAACGCGTCTATCTCGGGCCGCAAGTGGATGGCGAGCACCGCCGCGCGCACGACGTTGTACGGCGGATCTTCGCGCACCTCATCGAGCGCGGGGACGACGTCGACGAGGCGGTCGACTTCCTCGCCGGCATGACCGACCGCTTCGCGCTCTCTTACGCCGAGGCGCTCTGATCCTGCGCCAGCAGCGCCTGGGCGCGCTCGAGGTAGAACGTCGCGCCCACCGAGCGGTAGAACGCGAGCGCCATCTCCAGCTGCTCTACGGCCTCCGCACGCCGGCCGGCCTCGAGGAGCTCGTGCGCCGCCCAGAAGCGGCTGTCGGCCTCGAGCGCGACCGCGCCCGCGTCGGCGTAGCCCTTCGCAGCGGCGACGAAGTCACCGTTCGCCTGAGCTCGCGCAACGCCGGCCCAGAACGAGTCCGACGCGTCCGCCAGCAGCGACCGGAGCTCATCGCGGATCCCGAGCTGCCGCGCGACCGACGCGATCTGTCCGAGAAGCGGTACCAGCACCTCGGGGTGATCTCGGATGATGGCGATTGCCTCCATGGCTAGCTCACGGGCTTCGCCTTCGTCGCCGATGAGCGCGTTGCCTCGGGCTGCCTGGAGGAGTGCGGGTAGCAGTCGCTGAGGATCCTGGATCTCACGCCCCTGCTCGAGGCCACGACTCCAGTCGGCTCGAGCGCCGTCGAAGTCGCCGCGCGCCTGCCGGACGTAGGCCCGGAGGGTGCGCGCCGCTCCCTCCATGTAGTGCGGAGACGTCTCGCACTCGTCGATGAACGCACTCGCATCCGCATCCACCTCGTCCCACCGGCCGAGGAAGAAGCCGGTGTACAAGAGATTCCCCCGCGTGAAGCGGACGATGTCCCGGTCACCGAGACGCTCGGCGACCTGGAGTGCCTCGCGGTAAGCGCTGTCGGCATGCGGAATGTCGCCGGCGCCGCTCAGGCCGACGCCGATGTTGTTCAGCGCGTTTGCCAGGAGCGGCGAGTTGACGGCCTTGCTGATCTCGACTGCCCGCTCGAGCTCGGGCTGCCCGGACATCGGCTCGCGGTTGTTCTTGGTGCCGCCGATCGTCGTCAGCGCATGGATCTTCAGCTCGGCCAGATCGAGCTCTTCCGCCAGGGCGAGCGCCTCGCGGGCCACGGGGATGGCTTCCGAGTCGCCGGCGAGCATCCGAAATCTCGCCGAGAAAGCGAGCACGCGGGCCTTCGCTGCCGATGGCCCCGTTCCGGCAACCAGCTCTTCCGCCGCGGCCATGTGCGCATCGGTCTCACGCCGGTCGCCGGCGTACCAAGCTGCGCGAGAAAGGTACGCCTCCGCCTCGGCGGCGGTCGGCCGGTCGCCCGCGGCCAGGAGGGCGTCCCGTGCCTCTGTGAGGGCGCTCGCCCGCCGCTCGTCGCCCGTCGAGTAAAGGGCGAGCGCTCGCCGAAAGAGGAGGCTCGGCCGATCGTCGTCCACGGGCCACAGCTCGAGCGCTTCGGCGTAGTATCCGTCGGCCGTCGCGAATGCGTTCAAGGCGAGTGCCCGGTCGCCCGCGTCGCGAAGCGCGACTCTCGTCCGCTCGACCGCGTCCTCGGACGACGTTCCCGACGCCTGCGCGAGCTCGAGGACGGATCGCCAGTGGTGGGCCAGCATCTCGGCGTGGTCGTCGGGACGCCCGAGGCCTTCGATCCACTCCGCCACGCGACGGTGCTTCGCGGCCCGGTCCGCGCGTGCGATCTGGCCGTAGGCGACGTCGCGGACCAGGGCATGCGCGAACGCGAACTCGCTCTCGTTCTCGACAGAGGAGCGCTTCTGCCGCCGCACGAAGCCCTTTCGCTCGAGGGAATGGAGCGACGCGGCGGCGGTATGAGGGTCGGCGCCGACCGAGCTCGCCCAGAACACCTTGCCGACGACGGCCGCGTCCTGGAGCAGGTCCTTCTCGGGCTCGGCCAGGGAGTCGAGCCTCGCCGCGATGATCCCCTGCAGCGTCTCGGGCAGGGGTAGCTCGTCGACGGAGCCGCGTTCGAGATACAGGTCGGCGAACTGCTCGGCGTAGAGCGGGTTGCCGCCGGCGCGCTCCAGCAGCGCCTGCTGCGACTCCGCGCTGAGCACGGGCCTGTCGAGGAGGAGCGCGATCATCCGTGCGGTCTGCTCCTCCGCGAGCGGCGCGAGCGCGAGCGTCGTCGCGTTGAGCTTGCCGCCGCCCCAGCCCGGCCGCCGCTCGAGCAGCTCGGGACGTGCCGTGCAGACGACGAGCAGGGGCACGTCGCTGATCCACTCGACGAGCTCGTCGACGAAGTCGAGCAGGCTCTCGTCTGCCCAGTGGAGATCCTCGAAGACGAGCACGAGCGGCCGCTGCTCGGCCATCGCCTCCAGGAAGCGGCGCCAGGCCGCGAACGCGGCGCCTCGCCGGTCGTCGCCCAGCTCGGACTCGACCGAGAGCCCGACCAGCGAGCGCAGCTCCCCTTGCACCCAGCTCTCGTCCGTGGTGCCCGAGAGCACATCGGCGACCGCGTCGCGCAGCTTGCGCTCGACGTCCTCGTCGGTGTCCTGCTCGACGATCCCCGCCTGCGCCTTCACGATCTCGCCGAGTGCCCAGAGCGTCACGCCGTCGCCGTAGGCCAGGCAGCGGCCCTGGCGCCAGGTGACGAGCTCCGGGTCGGCGTCCGCGATCCGCGAGAGCTCGTACACGAGACGGCTCTTGCCGATGCCGGGCACGCCTACGAGGGTCACGAGCTGCGGCGTCCGCTCGTGCCGCGCCCGCTCGAAGGCGTCGCGCAGCACGGCGAGCTCGCGCTCGCGGCCGACGAGCGCTGTACGCGCTTCGTGGGCGACGTCGACGCCGAACCGCGCGTGTGCGGTCATTGCCTGCCACACGGGGATTGGATCGGCCTTTCCCTTGGCCTCGACTGGAACGGCGTCGCCGTAGTCGATCGCGTGGCGGGTGGCGCGATACGTGGTCTCGTCGACGAGCACTTCGTTCACGGGCGCCGCCGACTGCAGCCGGGCGGCGGTGTTGACCACGTCGCCGGAGGCCATGCCCTCGCCCGACTCCGGTTGGGCGTCGAGCCGGATGAGCGCCTCGCCGGTCGTGATTCCCACGCGAAGCTCGAACTCGTCCCCGAGCGCGAACTCCCTGATCGCGAGCGCGGCGCGGACGGCGCGCTCAGGATCGTCCTCGTGCGTGACCGGCGCGCCGAACAACGCCATGACGGCGTCTCCGATGAACTTCTCGACCGTGCCGCCGTAGTGCTCGAGCTCGGACCGAACACGCTCGTGGTAGGGCCGCAGGATCGCTGCCACGTCCTCGGGGTCCAAGGTCTCCGCCTGCTGCGTGAAGCCGACGAGGTCGCAGAAGACCACGGTGACGACCTTCCGTTCTTGGCGGGGCTCGGTCACCCGGTTGCTGCCTGTCCGAGCAGCGCCTCGGCGCGCTGGATGAAGAAGGTCGCACCGACGGAGCGGTAGAAGGTCAACGCCTGGTCGAGCTGGGCCTTTCCCTCCTCACGACGCCCTGCTTCGATCAGTTCCTCCGCGGCCCAGAATCGCGAGTCAGCTTCGATCGCGACCGCTCCCGACGCTGCGAAGATTTCCGCGGCGCGGACGAAGTCGCCTTTCGCTCCTGCGAGCGCTGCCTCCCTCCACGGAGTCTCGATTGCGTCCGCGACGATCTCCTGTACCTCCTCGCGGAGCCCGAGCTGCTTTGCGACGCCGGTGATCTGTTCGAGGTAATCCGCCAGGTCGAGATGCTCTCGGGTTAGAGCCAACGCGTCAACCGCGAGGACACGGGCCTCGGACTCCCGGCCGAGTAGCACGTATCCCCGCGCAGCCTGGAGCAGCGCGGGGATCATCCGTTGGGGATCTTTGGCGTCGCGCGCCAAGACGAGAAGCCGGTCCCAGTCGGCCAATGCGCCGGCGTGATCGCCTCTCGCGAGTCGGATGTACGCCCGAATCGACCGCGCAGCACCCTCCTGGTAGTGAGGGGAGGCCTCGCATTCAGCGATAAAAGCGTCGGCGTCCGCGTAGGCCTCGTCCCAACGGCCGGTGAAGAAGTCGACGTACAGGAGGTTTCCGCGATTGAAGCGAAGGCTGTCGCGGTCGCCCATCCGCTCGGCGGCGCGCAGTGCTTCGCGATGGAGCTCGCCTGCTCGGTGAATGTCGCCGGCCTGGTTTGCGTGGACCGCGAGGTTGTTGAGCACCGTCGAGAGGAGAGCCGAATTCACGGCGACGGCGACCGCGGCAGCACGTTCCAGATCGGCGTCGCCGCTCCCTGGCTCCAGTCTTCCTTTCACCGATCCGATCGTCGTCAGCGTGTGAACACGCAGCTCGTCGAGGTCATACTCCTCGGCGAGGGCAAGCGCCTCGTCTGCCATGCGCAGTGCCTCCTCGAGACTGCCGGCCAGGAAGCGGAGTCGTGCCGAGAAGGCCAACACCCGTGCTCTGGCGATTGACGCACCGGTGCCCGCCAGCAGCTCCTCAGCACGGTCGAGGTGAGCCTGGGCGTCGTCACGGCGGCCGGCGTACCAGGCTGCGCGCGAGAGGTACGCCTCAGCCTCCGCGGCGGTCTCGCTGTCGCCGGCGGCGAGCAGGGCGTCTCTGGCGTCCTGGAGCGCCTGCTCGCGTCGCTCGTCCGCGGCGATAAAGAGCGCCTCAGCGCGGCGAAACAGGAGAGCCGGTCTATCTTCGTCGACGTCTGACCACAACTCGAGCGCCTCGGCGTAGTACCCCTCCGCCGGTCCGAACGCATTCAGCGCGAAGGCGCGGTCGCCCGCATTGCGAAGCGACAGGCGCGTCGCTTCGACGAGCTCGGGAGTCTCTGCGCCGGCCGCGCGCGCAAGGTCGAGTGACGAACGCCAGTGGTGGGCCAGCATCTCGGCGTGGTCGTCCGGTCGCCCGAGGCCCTCGATCCACCGCGCCACCTCCGCGTGCTTCTCCACTCGGTCTGGGCGTGAGATCTGGCCGTACGCCACGTCGCGGACGAGGGCGTGGGCAAACGCGAGCTCGGTCTCGCCCTCCACCGATGTGCGTCGCTGGCGCCGGACGAACCCCTTGCGCTCGAGCGTGTGGAGCGTCGTCGCCGCATCGCCGTCCCCCCGCCCAAGCGCGCCAACCCAGAACACCTTCCCGACGACGGCAGCGTCGCGGAGGAGATCCTTCTCGGCCTGAGCAAGACCGTCGAGCCGGGCAGCGATGATGCCTTGCAGGGTCTCCGGCAGCCTGAGCTCCTCGGTCGAGCCTTGCTCGAGGAACAGCTCCGAGAACTGCTCCGCGTACAGCGGGTTGCCGCCGGCTCTTTCGAGGAGAGCCTGCTGCGTGTCCGCGGCGAGCAGCGGCCGATCGAGGAGCCCGGAGATGAGGCGCGCGGTCTCCTCGTCGGAGAGCGGAACGACAGCGAGCGTCGTCGCGTTGAGCTTCCCGCCACCCCAGTCGGGCCGCCGCTCGAGGAGCTCCGGACGGGCAGTCGCGACCACGAGCAGCGGGACATCGGTCACCCAGTCGACGAGCTCGTCGATGAAGTCGAGCAGGGCCTCGTCGGCCCAGTGGAGATCCTCGAAGACGAGGACCAGCGGACGCCGCTCTGCCATCGACTCGAAGAAGAGGCGCCAGGCGGCGAACGCCTGGCCACTGCGGTCGTCACCGAGCTCGCTCTCTCCGCCAAGACCGACGAGCGCAAGAAGGTTCGATCGCACCCACGAAACGTCTGCGGCGTCCGTCAGCGCGTCGGCGACGGCCCGGCCGATCTTCTCGGCCGCCTCGCTCGGAGGGTCCTGCTCGTGGATGCCCGCCTGCGCCTTGACGATCTCGCCGAGCGCCCACAGCGTGACCCCGTCGCCGTATGCCAGGCACCGTCCTTGACGCCACGTGATCAGCTCGGGATCCTCCTGCACCAACTGGCGGAGCTCGTGGACGAGGCGACTCTTGCCGATGCCGGGCACGCCGACGAGCGTCACGAGCTGCGACGTCCGCGCGCTTCGCACGCGGTTGAGAGCGTCGCGGAGAACGGAGAGCTCGTGCTCGCGACCGACGAGCTCCGAGCGAGACTCGTGCTCGACATCGACTCCCGGACGTGCTCGAACCTGGTCCGCCAGCCAAACAGGGATGGGTTGGGCCTTCCCCTTCGCCTCCACCGCGGCCGCCTCGTCGTAGTCGACCGCATGGCGCGTCGCCCGGTAGGTCATCTCGTCCACGAGGACGCCGTTGATCGGCGCCGCGCTCTGCAGACGGGATGCGGTGTTGACGACATCGCCCGAGGCCATCCCCTCGCCGGCGCCCGGCTCGGCGTCGAGCCGTACGAGCACCTCACCCGTCGTGATTCCGACTCGGAGCTCGAGCTCGTCCTCGAGCGCGAACTCACGGATCGCGAGCGCGGCGCGAACGGCCCGCTCGGGATCGTCCTCGTGGGCGACGGGAGCGCCGAAGAGCGCCATCACCGCGTCGCCGATGAACTTCTCGACCGTTCCTCCGTGGCGCTCGAGCTCGGACCGCAGGCGAGCGTGATACGGGCCGAGGAGCGCCTCCACGTCCTCCGGGTCCATCGACTCGGCGCGTGAGGTGAAGCCGACGAGGTCGCAGAAGAGGACGGTGACGACTTTGCGCTCTCTTCGGGACACGGCCAAAGACTACGACGTGGGCGCGCGATACTCTCGTAGCGTGGCGCGAATCAGGCAGGAGTCGGTGGAGCAGGTGAAGGCGGCGGCCGACATCCTCGACGTCGTCGGCGCGAGAACTCAGCTCAAGAAAGCGGGTGCGCGCTACACGGGCCGTTGCCCGTTCCACGAAGAGCGGACGCCGAGCTTCTCGGTCAATGCTGTGGACAAGCTCTTCTACTGCTTCGGCTGCGGCAAGGGTGGCGACCTCATCTCCTTCGTGCGCGAGACCGAAAGCCTCGACTTCGCTGGCGCCATCGAATGGCTCGGTGAGCGCTTCCGCGTGCCGCTCGAGTACGAGGAGACGAGCCCGGCGGCGGAGGACGCGCGGAAGCGGCGGGAGCGGCTGTACGCCGTCCTCGAGCAGGCGACGTCCTTCTACGAGCGCTACCTCTGGGACACTGCCCAGGGCGAACCGGTGCGCGCGTACCTCGCCGGGCGCGGGCTCGGCGAGGAGATCTGCCGCGAGTTCCGGCTCGGGCTGTCGCCCGCGGCGCCGGCGCTCGCGCGCAAGGCTGCCGAGAAGGGCTTCACAAGGGAGGAGCTGGCCGCAGCCGGGCTCGCCAACCGCCGTGGCAACGACTACTTCTCGGGGAGGCTGATGTTCCCGCTGGCAGACGCGCGCGGCCGTGTCGTCGGTTACAGCGCCCGGAAGGTGCGCGAGGACGACCCGCTCCAGGCGAAGTACGTCAACTCACCAGAAGGCGATCTTTTCCACAAGTCCGCTGTCCTCTACGGATTGCACCTCGCGCGGCAGGCGATCGCGAAGGAGGAACGCGCCATCGTCGTCGAAGGCAACACCGACGCGATCGCGTTGCGGCAGGCGGGCCTGGAGCCGGTCGTGGCGTCGATGGGCACTGCCCTCACGGAACGGCAACTCGCCGAGCTGAAGCGGCTGACCCGGCGCATCTACCTCTGCTTCGACGCCGACGCAGCGGGCCAGGCCGCAACGCTGCGCGGGGTGGATCTCGCAGCTGCGCAGGGCTTCGAGGTGAAGGT
>JBKJWA010000132.1:0-2947 GCA_046716705.1 Gaiellaceae bacterium | reverse complement strand
GGCCGGAACTTCCCCGTGCGGACGAGCGCCGTGCGCAGGCCGTACATCTGCGCGCCCAGGATGTCGGCCTCGATGTCGGCCCCCACCATCCACGTGAGCTTCGGCTCGGCGTCGAGCGCGCCCAGGGCCGCCTCGAAGTACACGGGGCTCGGCTTGCCGATGACGACCGCCTCCACGCCGGCGGCGTACTCGAGCCCGGCGACGAAGGCACCGGAATCGAGCAGAGGGCCGCGTGACGTCTGCCACCAGCGGTTCTTGTGCAGGCAGTAGAGATCCGCGCCCGCCTGCAGCTCGGCGAACGCCCGCGCAAGGTTCATGTAGCTGAAGACACGTCCCGTCTCGTCACCCTCGTCCGCGCCGCCGACGAGGACCGCGTCTGCGTCCTCGCCGACGAGGTCGAGGCCGTCGAGATCCTCGATCACCGACGGCATCGTCAGCGCGACCACGCGCCGGCCGTGCAGCAGGCGCACCGCTGCTGCGGCCGTCGTCTGCAGCTCATCGCCGGCGATGTCGACCCCGAGCCGCTTCAGCTCCTCGACGATCGCCGCGCGCGTCCGGACCGTCGTGTTCGTGACGAACCGGAGCCGGTGGCCGCGCTCGCGCAGCGTCGTGACCGCCTCCGCCGCGCCGGCTATCGGTTTGCCGGAGACGTGGAACACCCCGTCGATGTCCAGGAGAATGGCGGCCATGGCACGCGAGTCTACGGGCATCGGTGACGCGATTCGCGTGACGCGAAGCGTCACCGTGCCACGCCGGGAGATCGAGCTTCGCTTCTCGCGATCGAGCGGGCCGGGCGGCCAGCACGCGCAGCGTACGGAGACGCGCGTCGAAGCGATCTTCGACGTCATGTCGTCGTCCGCGCTCACAGACCGCCAGCGCAACCGCGTGATCGCGAAGGCAGGCCCGGTGCTCCGCGCAGTCGCTCAGGACGAACGGAGCCAGTGGCAGAACCGAGAGCTCGCCACGACGCGCGTGATCGACACGCTCCGCGCGGCCCTCGAGGTCCCTCGGCGACGAAAGCCGACGAAGCCGACGAAGGCCGCGCGGGAGCAGCGGCTTGCCGGAAAGCGACGGCGTGGCCATCTGAAACAGCTGAGAAAGCCTCCCCACGGAGAGGCGTGAAGGCGATGTAAGGGACAGGCCGTAAAGGTTTCGTGAATCTCGACGGTTAACCGGGCGTTCCGGCGTGGCCAGTGGGTACCCTCATGACTCGCCCGACGCCAGCCATACGCCGTCAAGGAGTGTTGCCACTCATGCGTTTGATCCGACTCGTCTTCGTCTGCGCATTGCTATCACTCGTTGCCCCGGTCACCGCCATGGCGGCCGAGCGCATGTGGGTCGGATTCCAGGACGACCCGAGCTTCCGCTGGCGCGAGGACCGGGCCAGCATGCTCGACCAGGCCGTCACCTCCAACGCGGGCATCGTCCGCACGACGGTGTACTGGTCGCGGATCGCGCCGTTCCGGCCGGCCAGCCCCTCGAACCCGTTCGACCCCGCCTACCGGTGGGACGACCTCGACGAGTTCGTCCGGAGCGCACAGTTCCGCGGGCTCGAGACGCTGCTGACGATCTGGGGCACGCCGAACTGGGCGAACGGGAGCAAGGGCCCGAACTACACGCCGACGAGGCTCTCCGACATCACGGCCTTCGCCCGCGCGCTCGCGTCGCGCTACAGCGGGCGCAATCCCGGGTTCCCGTTCGTACGCTTCTACAGCGTCTGGAACGAGCCGAACCTCGAGCAGTTCCTGGCCCCGACGTTCAACGGCAAGGGCAAGCCCGTGGCGCCGTTCAACTACGCGAGGCTCTACCGGGCCGTCTACGGCGGACTGAAGGCAGGTAGCCCGACGGCCGAGGTGGGCATCGGCGAGACATCTCCGCGAGGGCGCGACAAGCCTTCTCCGGGCAAGATCCAGGACTCGATCGCGCCGGCGACGTTCGCGCGCCTCCTCTCGACGGCGAGGCCACGCGTGCAGTTCCAGGCCTACCTCCACCACCCGTACTCGATCCTCGGCTCGGGCCCGATGCAGAAGGCCCGCTACCCGAACGTCCATCTCACGCAGCTGCGTCGCTTCTCGAGCGACCTCAACAAGTGGTTCAAGAAGAACGTCAACCTCTGGATCACGGAGTACGGGTTCGAGACGAAGCCGGGCGAGCCCAGGGGCGTGACCCCAGCTCTGCAGGCGGCGTACGCGGTGCAGACCATGGAGTACCTGCGCCGCATCCCGGCGGTGCGGATGTTCATCTGGTTCATCTTCCGCGACGACCCGACGAGCACGTGGCAGAGCGGGCTTCTCAATCGCGACAGCACGAAGAAGCCGGCATTCGGGACGTTCGCAGCGAGAGCGAAGCCACTCGACGCGCGCAATCCCATCGTCAGGGCGAAGCTCAACGTCGCGCCCGTCATTCGCCTTTCCGTCCAGGAGCTCGCCGCGCGCAACGGCGCGGGCACGTTGGTCGGCGCCAACATCAGGGTGTTCGGGCCGAACAGCCAGTTCCAGGGGAACATCCAGATGCAGTCGTCGATCGGCGCGGACGGTTGGGCGACGTTCCTCTTCGCGCCGAACGGCACGAGACGGACGTACTACCTCTACTTCGACATTCAGGACAAGAACGGCAACGCGATTCAGCGCAGCGTCACCTTGATAATCGGTTGAGCGCCGACGATCGTGCCGGCCGCCCTCAGGCGCTCTTGAGCGCGCGCTCGCGCCGCTGGAGCTCGGACTGCGTGCTCGCGACGTAAGCCTCGAGGCTCGACTCCCGCTGGGCGACGCGCTGCTCGCGCTCCGCGAGCTCGCGCTCGCGCCACTCGAGCTTGTCCTGTCCGATCTCGAGATCCGTCTCCGCCGAGACCTCGCGGCGCTCGACCACGTCCTCGCGCTCGTCAAGCTCGCGTAGCCGCAGCGCCAGTGTCTCCTCGCCGCCGGCGATCCGCCGCTCGCGGCGCTCG
>JBKJWA010000131.1:0-12825 GCA_046716705.1 Gaiellaceae bacterium | reverse complement strand
AGACGTCCCAGACGCACGCCGCGCTCGCCGCGTACTCGCGCTCCTTGCCGAGTTCGCGCTGGCCGTTGCGAAATTCGCGGATCGCATCGAGCGCGCCATCGAACTCGCCGAGGCGCGCCTTCATGTGGCCCTTGAGGTGGAGCGCGAACTGTTGCATGCCCGGCACGTGCCCGAGCCGCTCGGCGATCTCGGCAGCGTAGTCCAGTCCTTCCTCGACGTGCCCCGGTCCCCAGACGTACTCCGGGGCGCGCATCCCGACGAGGTTGACCTCGAGCGCCAGGCTGCCCGCCTGCTGAGCGTGTGCCAACGCGCGCTCGTGAGCCTGCTTGTACTCGCGCGTCTCCCCGCGCCACGCATGCACCGCAGCAATGCGTCCCAGGGCCGTGGCGAGCACCTCGTGGTCGGCTGCCGCTTCACGGGCGGCGACCGCGGCGGTCGCTTCGTCGAGCAACCGCTGGGTGGCGCCCTCGGGGTCCATGAGCGCCTGGACAAGCGCGAGCCAGACCCGACCGAGCCACTCGGTGTGCCCGTCGCCGCCCTCCTGGGCGAGAGCGACGGCACTCGCCAACGCGACCTGGGACCGCTCGAGCTCATTCGCCTCCTTCAGCGACTCGCCCAGGCGGAGGTAGAGCGGGGCGCGGGAAGGGCCATCGGGAGCCAGCTCGACCGCGCGGTCGAGGAGGTTCACGGCGGCGGCGACGTCCGACCGCCCGGTCGCCGCACGCGCAGCCGCAGCGAGCCGCTCCGCAGCGCGGTTTCCCACAGACCTATCCGGCGCTCCGAGCTCGGCTCCGTACCGATAGGCCTGCTCGAGGTGGTAGCCGACGACCTCGTCAGAGGCTTCGTCACGAAGCCTTTCCTCGAGCCAGCTCGCGAATTGCTCGTGGAGCGCAGCCCGCTGGCGCTTGGGGATGGCGTCGTATGCCGCGTCGCGGATGAGGATGTGGCCGAAGCGGAACGCGTCGTCTCCCGGCAGGGTTGCGAGGTCGGGCCGGATCAGCTCCTTGCGAACGAGCGACAGCAGGTGCGCACCGACCTCCGCTCGGTCGGCCTCGGGCAGGAGCGCTGCCACCGCGCCACGGTGGAACAGCCGTCCCTCGACCGAGCCCCGCTGAGCGGCCGATCGCTCCTGCTCGCCGAGGCGGTCGATGCGGGCGGAGAGCAGCGCCTGCAGCGTCGGCGGCACCTCGAGCACATCGCCGCTCTCGGCCTGCATCGCGACCAACTGCTCGACGAAGAGGGGGTTGCCCTCCGCAGCGTGGACGATGCGCTCACGGGTCTCGTCCGGGAGGTCGACGAGTTGCTCCACGAGCGTCTCGCTGTCTGACTCCGAGAGCGCCTGGAGCGTGATCAGGGTGGCGTTGGGCTTCGGGGCCGTCCAGGTCGGCCGCAGGTCGAAGATGTCGGGCCGCGCCGTGCAGAGAATGAGTAGCGGGACGTCGTGCGCGAACGAGGCGACGTACTCGATGAGATCGAGGAACGCCGGCTCCGCCCAGTGAATGTCGTCGAAGACGGCAACGAGCGGCCCTCGAGCCGCAAGCGCTTCGAGCAGCCTGCGGACACCCCAGGCGATCTCCTCGGGCGAGACCGGCGTGTCCCTGGTACCCAGCCCCGCCTCGACTCGAATAGCGGCGAGCTCCGCGTCGCTCGCTCCCTTCAGCGCGGAACGGATGTCCCCGACCTGAGACGCGATCTCCTGCAGCGGCCAGTAGGTGATCCCCTCGCCGTATGAGAGGCAACGGCCGACGACTACGCGCGCCTCCACGCGTCCCAGCAACTCGCGCACCAGGCGCGACTTCCCGATGCCCGGCGCCCCGACGATCGTCGCCAACTGCGGCGTCCGGCTCTCGGTGGCGGCGGCAAGCGCGGCCTCGAGCGACTCGAGCTCTTCCGAGCGACCGACGAACGGCGCGTTGATCGGGCGCGTGAACGCAGGGACACGGTCGCCCAGCCCGAGCACCCGAAAGGCAGGGACGGGCGCCTGCTTGCCCTTCAGCGTCAGCGGTTCGACCGGCTCCGCGAGGACCAGGTCGCGCACGAGGTGCTCGGTGGCGGCGCCGATCAGAATCTCGCCCGCACCTGCCGACTGCTCGAGCCGGGCGGCGACGTTCACGGCGTCACCCGTGGCGAATGTCTCACCGGATCCGGCGACGACCTCGCCCGTGTTGACGCCGATGCGCACCTCGAGCCCCATGGTCAAGACGGCATCCCGCATCTCGATCGCCGCACGCACCGCACGGAGCGCGTCGTCCTCGTGCACCTGCGGCAGACCGAAGACGGCCATCGCCGCATCGCCGACGAACTTCTCGACCGTACCGCCGTGACGCTCCAGTGTCACCCGGAGCTCGGCGTGGTAACGAGCCATGACGTCGCGTAGCACCTCCGGATCGGTGCGCTCACCGAGCGCCGTCGAGCCGACGAGATCGCAGAAGACGACAGTCACGGTCTTTCGGACGTCGCCCTGCGCCTCGGGTGCGAGTGTTGCGCCGCAGTTACCGCAGAAGCGGAAGCCCTCTGGACTCTCCTGGCCGCACGAGGCGCAGATCACGACCACAGCGTTCAACAGGGCGCCGCGATAATCAAGTGCAACACGGCAGCTCTCAGTTGAACGCGCCTCCGGTCAGCGCTCAGTCCAGCGGTTCGACGAAGACGTCGATCTCTCCACCGCAAGGGAGGCCGACTTCCCACGCCTCCTCGTCGGCGATGCCGTAGGACACGAGCCGGGGTATGCCTGTCTCGAGCACCTCGCGCGCGCACTCGTACACGTCGGATTCGACACAACCGCCGGACACGGAACCGCTGAGCTCGCCCGCATCCGAGACGGCGAGCTTCGCGCCGACCGGCCGTGGCGCCGACCGTCGCGTCGCGACGACCGTCGCGACCGCCACTCGCTTGCCTTCGGCCCGCCAGCGCTCGACGTCGGCAGCGATCTCCTTCACGCTGCGTGCCTCCTTTCGATGCCGCCGAGGACCCCGGCGAGCTCTTCGAGGCTCGCGAGGTTGTGGCCCGCCAGAAAGCGGTCGATGTGTGGCAGCGCCGCCCGCATGCCGCCGGCGAGCGGCTGGTAGTCGGGATGCCCCTTCAGCGGGTTGACCCAGACGACGGCGTACGCTTGGCGGGCGAGCCTCGCCATCTCGTGCCCGACGACGGCTGCATCCTCGCGCTCCCAGCCGTCGGAGACGATGACGACGACGGCGCCGCGCGTCACCGCCCGTCTTCCCCACTCGTCGTTGTACGACTTCAGCGAGTGCCCGATGCGCGTCCCGCCCGACCAGTCGGCGACGCGCGCCGAGGCCGCGCGCAGCGCGCCCTCGGGATCGCGAATGAGGAGCTCGCGCGTCAGCCGTGTCAGGCGCGTGCCGAAGGCGAAAGCCTCGACTCCGCGCCCGGAGCGGGCGAGCGCGTGGAGGAAGAGCACGAGCGCCCGCGAGTACGCCTCCATCGAGCCGGAGACGTCGCAGAGGACGACGAGCTTTCGTGGCACGTGGACGCGGCTGCGATAGACGCGCACCAGAGCCTCGCCGCCCGTGCCGAGCGATGCCCGGACGAGCCGGCGCATGTCGAGAGCGCGGCCGCGATGGTGAGGGCGCAGCCTCCGCGATCGACGTCGGGGACGGCCGGCCGCGATCTCCGCGATGAGCCTGCCGACGTTGTCGAACTCCTCGGGCGTCAGGTCCGCGAAGTCCCGTGTGCGCAGGGCTTCCTCGGGGCTGAAGCCTAGCGACGAGCGGTCCTCGCCCGCCTCGCCGGCCACGTCCCAGCGTTTCGCCTCGGCGCCGCGCCGCAGGAGCCGGAGCGACGTCGTTTCCGTCGCGTGACGGAAGACCGGCATCGCCGGCGCGCGCAGGAACCACGCGCGGAACGCCGCGTCGAAGACGTCGAGATCCTCCCAGCGCGAGACGAGCGTCTGCCGCAGGGTCCAGTACACGTCGTCACGGCTCGAGAGGTCGACGAGGTCGAGCCCGGTCAGCGCGTCGGCGACCCGGCCCGGGCCGACCTCGAGGCCCGCCTCGCGCAGGACGCGACCGAACGCGACAACGTGCCTCGCGACTGCCTCGGCCATCAGCTCGGCGTGGCCGCCCGGGCCTCCTCGACGAGGCCGTGCAGCGTCTCGTCGCGAACCGCAAGCACGTCTTCGTGGTACTTGAGCACGGAGCCAAGCGTCTGTTCGACCACCTCGGCATCGAGCTCCTGCCGCCCGAGCGCCAAGAGCGCGTTCGCCCAGTCGATCGTCTCCGCCACCCCCGGCGGCTTCGCGAGATCGATCCCGCGCAACCCCTGGACGAACGCAGCGGCCTGAGCCGCGAGCCGCTCCGGCACGCCGGGAATGCGCAGCTTCACGATCGCGACCTCGCGCTCGAGCGACGGATGCCCGATCCAGTGGTAGAGGCAGCGGCGCTTGAGCGCGTCGTGCAGCTCGCGCGTGCGATTCGAGGTGAGGACGACGGCCGGCTTGTGATCGGCGGCCGAGATCGTCCCGATCTCGGGAATCGTGATCTGGAAGTCCGACAGCACCTCGAGCAGGAACGCCTCGAACTCCTCGTCGGCGCGGTCGATCTCGTCGATCAGCAGCACGACGCGCTCGGGGCTCTCGATCGCCTCCAGCAGCGGCCGGCGGATGAGGAACTCTGGCCCGAACAGCTCTTGCTCGGACACGGTCCCCTCCTGCGCGGCGCGGATGTGCAGGAGCTGCCTCGAGTAGTTCCACTCGTAGACGGCGTGGGCGACGTCGAGGCCCTCGTAGCACTGGAGCCGGATGAGCCTCGCGCCCATCGCACGGGAGAGCGCCTTCGCCGCCTCGGTCTTGCCCACGCCGGCCTCGCCTTCGAGCAGGAGCGGCTTCTCGAGCGAGAGCGAGAGGAAAAGCGCGGTCGCGAGCCCCCGGTCGGGCAAGTAGTCCGCGGCGGTGAGGCCGGTCTCGAGCTCGTCTATCGACGCGAACGCCACGCCCCAACTGTACGCGCTGTGCCAAACTCGACCCGTGCCCGCGCTGCTCCCCGATGAGGTGAAAGCACTACTCGATGCGCCGAACTTCTGGCATCTCGCCACGATCAATCCCGACGGCTCGCCGCAATGCACGGTGATGTGGGTGCATCGCCGCGGCGGCCACGTGATGTTCAATACCGCGCTCGGTCGCGTCAAGCCGCGCAATCTCGCGCACGATCCACGCGTGGCTCTCTCCCTCGCCGATCCCGAGCATCCGTACTCGAACGTCTCGCTCCAGGGCACGGTCGTGGAGACGATCGAAGGAGACGACGCCCTCCGCGATATCGACTCGCTCGCGACGAAGTACATGGGCGTCGAGACGTACCCGTTCCTGCAGCCCGGCGAGCGCCGTGTCACGTACCTCGTCGATCCGCGGCACGTCTGGTACCGGCCCCCGGCGAGGCGCTGAGCATGGACGTCACGCTGCTCCTCGCGGACTACGCCGAGGCCGTCAACGGCAAGCTCTACGTCATGGGCGGCGGCTGGAACATCCTCTTCGCACCCGGACAGCCGGTGTCGATGTCTGTCGCGGCCGTCCTCGCCGTCCCCTGGGATCGGACGAACCAGCAGCACGATCTCTCGCTCACGCTCCTCACGGACGACGGTGCGGCCGTCGAGATCGAGGGGCAGGCGGTCGAGGTGACCGGCGAGTTCGAGCTCGGGCGGCCGCCGGGGATCAAGCCCGGCAGCTCGCTGAACGCCCCCTTCGTGTGGACGTTCGCCGGCCTCGTGCTGGACGCTGGAGGCTACGAGTGGAAGCTCGAGATCGGCGGCGAGCCCGTCGCGAGCCGTCCCTTCACGGTCGCCCAACCGCCCGGCTACACCGCCGAGTAGCGCCGTGATCGTCGCCATGCACGTCGCCGCGGGCGCGGCTGCCGGCGCGCTCGCTGGCTCGCGTGGACGGGCGATCGCGTTCGGTCTCGGCCTCCACGGGCTCCAGGACGCGATTCCCCACCAGGACATCCGGTCGCGCCGGTTCGAGACCGTCTCCGGGGTCGCGCTGCTCTCGGTATTGGCCCTTCGCCGCGGCTTGTTCGACCCGGCCACGCTGGGCGGAGCCGCGTGCGCAGCGCCCGACCTGGAGCATGTGCTGCCGCTGCCACGGCCCGGAGGGCGCGAGCTCTACCCCTCGCATCGCATCGAGGGCTGGCACCAGGAAGGCGGCGTTCGGGCCTGGGCGCAGCTGGCCGCCGCGGGCGTGATCGTCGCGCTCCTCGTCGGCCGACGCACCTGCGCGTAGGTTTCCGGACGTCCCCAGAAGGGGAAACCGCGTTTATCATCGAGTGCGTCGTGAGCGAAGTCGTGTCTCGGCCGGGGGCGGACGGTCTTCCTCTATCCCGCATGTCGGGCAGTGCGGGCATCGACCTCCAATCTTTAGAAAGGGCGTGAGAACGGTGAAACGTCGCTCGTTACTTGCCGTCGTAGGATCCATCGTCGCCTTGGCTCTCGTCGCCTCGCTGTCCATCGCAGCGGCTGGAAGCGCCGGCACCGCGAGCACCGCAGCCACCGCAACGGCGGACGAGCTCGTACAGGCCATCAAACCGCCGAACGTGCCGAACAGGGCGGCGATCAGGAAGAAGTTCGGTGGTCGCAGCATCACGTTCCTCGGCGACGGGCCTGTCGGCAAGTCGCACACCCGTGACAAGCTCCTCGTCGCGAAGTTCTCGAAGGACACGGGAATCAAGGTCAAGCTCGTGCCTCACCCCGCGGACTCGAGCGCCTCGTATTCCCAGCTGGCGAGGACGTTCTCCTCGAAATCCTCCGCCTTCGACGTCGTGATGATCGACGTCGTCTGGACGGGTGCGTTCGCGCCGTATCTGTACAACCTGAAGACGATCCTCAGGAAAGAGGCCAAGCAGCACTCGGCCGGGATCATCCTCAACAACACCGTGCGCGGAAAGCTCGTCGCCATGCCGTGGTTCGGTGACTTCGGGATCCTCTACTTCCGCAAGGACCTCCTCACGAAGTACGGGTATAGCGGTCCGCCGAAGACGTGGGCCCAGCTCGGCGCCATGGCGAAGAAGATCCAGGACGGCGAGCGTGCGAACAACACGAACTTCTACGGGTTCGTGTACCAGGGCAACGCGTACGAGGGGCTGACGTGTGACGCCCTCGAGTGGCTCGCGTCGAGTGGAGGTGGGCAGTTCATCGACCGCGGCAAGGTCACGATCAACAACCCGAAGGCAGCGGCGATCCTCAACCTCCAGCGAAGCTGGGTCGGCACGATCACGCCGCGCGGCGTGACGACGTACCAGGAAGGCGAGTCCGAGAAGGCCTTCACCGCCGGCAACGCTGCGTTCATGCGCAACTGGCCGTACGCGTACGCCATCGGCCAGACAGGGCCGATCAAGGGCAAGTTCGACGTGACGACGCTCCCGCGGACCGGGGCCAACGCGCCCGTCGGCACCGTGGGAGGCTGGCAGCTCGGCGTCTCGCGCTTCTCGAAGCAGCCTCTAGCCGCCGTCGAGCTCGTCCGCTACCTGACGAGCCCGGCAGTCGAGCGGTTCAACGCCATCTACAACAGCAACGTCCCGACGATCCCGAGCGTGGCGGCGCGGGCGGACGTCCGCAAGGTCAACCCGTGGCTCAAGCCCGAGATTGCGGGCGTGAAGCGGGTCACGAGGCCCTCGCGCTACCTCGGCACGAAGTACAACCAGGGCTCGCAGATCATCTACCAGGGCATCAACCAGATCCTCAACGGGCAGGACGCGAAGAACGTGCTGCCCGGGCTGGCACAGCGCCTGGAGCGGGCCCTGCCGAAGTAGGACCTATCGGAAGAGCCTGAGGGAGACAGGACGATCGGAGAAGATGGGGGCCACGCGCCCCCATCTTCGCTTTCGCCGGAGGACGAGACGATGAGCGCAACCGAGCCCACGACGGTGACGGCGCCGCGGCCGAAGCGCCGCCGGTCGACGCGGCTGCAGCGGAGGCAGACACGGCTGGCGTGGCTGATGCTCACGCCCGCGCTCGTCGTCATGGCCTTCATCGCGTTCTATCCGCTGGGCCAGACGGTCTACGACAGCTTCACGGACCGGCAGTTCCTCGAAGGCATCGAGCCGACGACGTGGGTCGGTCTCGAGAACTACCGCGATCTCATAGACGACACGATCTTCCGGGACGCGGTGGTCGTGACCGTGAAGTTCACCGTGGTCACGGTCTCCATCGAGCTCCTGCTCGGGATGATCATCGCGCTCGTCGTCAACTCGGGCTTCAAGGGCCGCGGCGTGATGCGCGCGGTGATGCTCGTGCCGTGGGCGATCCCGACCGTGGTCGCCGCGCAGATGTGGAAGTGGATGTACGACGACGTCTTCGGCGTGGTCAACGACGCCTTCATTCGCCTCAACATCATCGACCGCCCGGTGGCGTGGATCTCGGAGCAGCCGCTCGCATCCGTCGCGGCCGTCGACATCTGGAAGACGACGCCGTTCGTCGCCCTCCTGCTACTTGCCGGCCTCCAGGTGATCCCGAACGAGCTGTACGAGGCGGCGAACGTGGACGGCGCCAGCAAGTGGCATCAGTTCTGGAGGATCACGCTGCCGCTGCTCGTGCCGGCCATCCTCGTCACGCTCATCTTCCGAACCCTCGACGCGCTGCGCGTCTTCGACGTCTTCTACGTGTTCTTCGGCTCCCGTGTGGACACGCAGACGATGGCCATCTACAACCAGAACACGATCGTGGCCTTCGGCGACGTCGGCTACGGCGCGGCAATCAGCGTCGGCATCTTCATGATCATCGGGCTCTTCGTCGTCATCTACACGACGTTCATGCGGGTGCAGCAGCAATGAGCGTCGTCGCCGAGAGCGCCGAACGAGCCGCGCGCGCACAGGAACTCGCCAGGCGCAAGCGCCGTGACCGCCGCAGAGTACGACGCCTGATCCGGCGCATTCCCTTCTACGTGCTGATCGCGGCCATCTTCGTCTACGCGCTCTTCCCCTTCTACTGGGCACTACGCTCGGCGTTCACGGCGGAGAACGACCTCTTCAGGACCCCCGTCGAGTACATACCGCGGGACCCGACAACGGAGAACTTCCGCCACGTGCTCTCGAGCGACCAGTTCATGCGCGCGCTTTTGAACTCGACGATCGTGGCCGGCGCGGTCACGCTCATCGCACTCGCGCTTGGCGCCCTGGCAGGCTACGCCCTCGGGCGATTCCGTTTCCGCGGCCGCTCGGCGGTCCTGTACGTGATGCTCTCCATGACGATCTTCCCGCAGATCGCGATCCTCGGAGCGCTCTACACGATGATCAACCGCTTCGAGCTCTACGACAGCCTGCGGGCGCTCGTGCTGAGCTACATGATCCTCGTGCTCCCGTTCACCGTGTGGGTGCTCACGAGTTTCATGCGAGCGCTGCCGCGGGATCTCGAGGAGGCCGCGTACGTCGACGGCGCCTCGCCGCTCCAGACCTTCTACCGCGTCATGCTGCCGCTTGTCGCGCCGGGCCTCGTCACGGCCGGTTTGCTCGCGTTCATCGCCGCCTGGAACGAGTTCCTCTTCGCCCTCTCGTTCACGCAGACGCCCGAGCGGTACACCGTCCCGGTCGCCATCACGAGCTTCACTGGTGAGACTGGCAGTGCGTTCGACGAGCCTTGGGGCCAGATCATGGCGGCCACCGTGATCGTGACCGTGCCCCTTATCGTGCTCACGCTCGTGCTGCAGCGGCGGATCCTCGCCGGCCTCACGGCCGGCGCCGTCAAGGGCTAGACGGCCTCGCGCGACTCGGGGTCGAAGAAGTAGAGGCGGCTCGTGTCGACTGCGAGCTCGATCTCGCTCGACTCCGTGATCTTGCTGCGCGGATCCACCCGCGCGACGAGTCGTGCGCCTCCGTCCTCAGAGCCAGGCGGGGATGCACCGAGGGTCGGGTCGGCGTCGCCCGCCGTGTCGGTGACGACGACCGGCGCCGTGACCGTGAAGTGCACGAGCATCTCCGCTCCGAGCGGCTCGGTGAGGTCGCACGTCGTGCGAATGCGGCGGTCGCGCGGCGCGTCGCTCTGGAGCGCCGCGTCCTCCATGTGCTCGGGTCGTATCCCGACGACGACGGTGCGCCCGACGTAGTCCGAGAGATCGGGCTTGGCGCGGACAACGACGTCGTCGACGGCCAGACTGTGCCCGCCGAAGCTCACGGTGAGCTCGCCGTTCGACCGCGCGAGTTCGGCCACGACCAGGTTGATGGACGGCGAGCCGATGAATCCCGCCACGAACTCGTTGACCGGACGCTCGTAAAGCGCCTGCGGAGGGGCGACTTGCTGCAGCTGTCCGTCGAGCATCACCGCGACGCGGTCGCCGAGCGTCATCGCCTCCACCTGGTCGTGGGTGACGTAGAGGGTCGTCACGCCGAGGCGGCGCTGGAGGTCGTGGATCTCACCTCGCATCTGCACGCGGAGCTTCGCGTCGAGATTCGACAGCGGCTCGTCCATCAGGAACGCCTGCGGCTCGCGCACGATCGCTCGCCCCATCGCCACACGCTGGCGCTGGCCGCCCGACAGTGCACGCGGCTTCTTGTCGAGGTAGTCGTCGATCTCGAGCAGCTTGGCCGCACGGCCGACCCGCTGCTTGATCTCCGACTTCGCGAGCTTTCGGAACCGCAGGCCGAACGCGAGGTTCTGCGCCACCGTCATGTGCGGGTAGAGCGCGTAGTTCTGGAAGACCATCGCGATATCGCGCTCCTTCGGCGTGAGGTCGTTGACGACCTCCTCGCCGATCCGGATCGTCCCGTCCGAGATCTCCTCGAGCCCCGCGAGCATGCGCAGGGCGGTGGTCTTGCCACAGCCGGACGGGCCGACGACCACCATGAGCTCGGCATCCTCGATGAGGAGGTCGAGCTCGTCGACGGCGAGCGTCCCGTCGTCGTAGACCTTCGTGACCTGCTCGAATGCGATCTCAGCCACGCACGCTCCTTCCGAGTGCGCCCACGCTCCTGTAATCGTTACACGCGACGTGAGTCAGCCGTGGTGGCGCGAGGGCGTCCTCTACCAGATCTATCCCCGCTCGTTCGCCGACGCAAACGGTGACGGCATCGGCGACCTAGCGGGCATCACGGCGAAGCTCGACTACCTGGAGTGGCTCGGCGTCGGGGGAATCTGGCTCAACCCGATCAACCCGTCGCCCGACGTCGACTGGGGCTATGACGTCGCCGACTACACCGGCGTCCATCCCGATCTGGGCTCGCTCGCCGACGTCGACCGGCTCGTCGCCGAAGCGGGCCGACGCGGTATACACGTGCTCGTCGACCTCGTCCCGAACCACACCTCCGACCAGCATCCCTGGTTCCGCGAGCGGCCCGACTTCTACGTCTGGGCGGACGAGGTGCCCAACAACTGGCAGGCGATCTTCGGTGGGGGATCGGCCTGGGAGCTCGACGAGGCGCGCGGGCAGTACTACCTCCACAACTTCGCGAAGCAGCAGCCGGACCTCGACTGGTGGAACCCTGAAGTCCGCGCGGAGTTCCAGCGGATCCTGCACTTCTGGCTCGATCGGGGCGTCGCCGGCTTCCGGATCGACGTTGCCCATGGGCTCTTCAAGGATCGCGATCTGTGCGACGACGTCGGCAGCGAGCGCATCCACTCGATGAACCGTCCGGAGACGCACGGGGTCTACCGCGACTGGCGGAGGCTGGCCGACGCATACGACCCGCCGCGCGTGCTGCTCGGCGAGGTGTACGTCCTCGACATCCCGGCCTGGGCCGGGTACTACGGCTCGGGCTCGGACGAGCTGAACCTCGCCTTCAACTTCGCGCTCGTCCACGCCGACCTCGACGCCGAGCAGATGCGCGAGGTCGTCGCGCGCACGGAGGCCGCACTGCCGCCGGACGGCTGGCCCTGCTGGATCGGCTCCAACCACGACGTCGGCCGCCTCACGACCCGCTGGTGCGGCGGCGACCAGACGCTCGCGCGCTGCGCGCTGCTCATGCTCGTGACGCTCCGCGGCACACCGTCCCTGTACTACGGCGACGAACTCGCGCTTCCCGACGGCCACGTGCCGCCGGACCGGGTGCGCGACGTCGCGGTGCCGTCGCGTGATCCCTGTCGCACGCCGATGCCGTGGACGCGTGAGGGCGGCTGGGAGGATCCGTGGCTGCCGCTCGGTGACACGAGCAGCAACGTCGAGGACCAGCGCGCCGATCCCGAGTCGGCCCTGAACTTCACGCGCGACCTGATCGCGCTCCGGAAGGAGCTCGCCGACCTCCGCTCCGGGCCGTATGCCGAGCTTCCCACGCAGCCGGGCGCGTGGGCCTGGCGGCGAGGCGACGGCGTCGTCGTCGCGATCAACTTCGGCGCCGACGCAACGGAGATCGAGAGCGTCGAAGGCTCGATTGCCCTGGGGACTCACCGAGGCCGGGAAGGCGAGTCCGTCGAGGGACGTCTTAGGCTGGGACCGGCCGAGGGGGCCGTGGTCCGTCAGCGATAGCGGTACACGATGCGGCCGCGCTCGAGGTCGTACGCGGAGAGCTCGACCTTGATGCGGTCGCCGGGCAGGATGCGGATCCGGTGACGGCGCATCTTGCCGGCGGTGTAACCGAGGGTCTCGTGGCCGTTGTCGAGCTTGATCCGGTACATGCCGTTCCGGAGCGCCTCGACGACCTCGCCCTCCATGTCGATCTTCTCTTCCTTCTCGGCGATTGCCGTGCTCCTTTCGTGTCCGGACAGGATAAAGGGCGGCGCGCAGAGCTGATGCCCCGGTGCGCCGCCCTCTACTGGCGGGTTCTAGCCGCGGACTTCGACGACGTTCGTCGCCAGCGGGCCCTTGGGGCCCAAGGCGGCCTCGTACACCACCGTCGCACCCACCGTCAGCGTCTTGAAACCGCAGCCCGCGATGCCCGTGTGATGCACGAACAGGTCATA
>JBKJWA010000130.1:0-3146 GCA_046716705.1 Gaiellaceae bacterium | reverse complement strand
GCTCGGCCGCCACGCGAAGCTCGTGCAAGAGCTCGAGCGACTCGTGGCCGAACACCCGCTGAGGGAACGGCTGCGCGGACAGCTGATGCTGGCTCTGTACCTATCCGGGCGCCAGGCGGAGGCGCTCGAGGCCTACCGGCAGGGGCAGCGGCTTCTGGCAGACGAGTTGGGCCTCGAGCCTGGAGAGGAGCTGAGACGCCTCGAGAAGGCGATTCTCGCACAGGATCCCGCGCTGGCTGCGGCCGCGCCGGAGCCTCGAGCGAGGGAAGTTCCGACGGGCACCGTCACGTTCCTCTTCACCGACATCGAGGGCTCGACGCAACTGCTCAAGCAGCTGGCCGGCGACTACGGGGAGGTGCTGGCCGAGCACCAGCGGATTCTTCGCGCGGCCTTCGAGGCGCACGGGGGTTGGGAAGTGGACACGCAGGGGGACTCGTTCTTCGTCGCCTTCCGGCGGGCCAAGGACGCGGTCGCGGCTGCCGTGGCCGCCCAACGCGACCTGGCCGCTCACCCTTGGCCGCCCGGCGGGGCGGTCAGGGTACGTATGGGTCTCCATACGGGCGAGCCGCAGGTCGGTGGGGAGCGCTACGTAGGCCTGGGAGTGAACAAGGCGGCGCGCATCGGCGCCGCCGGGCACGGTGGCCAAGTCCTACTCTCGAGGACCACGCGGGAACTCGTCGAGGACGAGCTGGCACCCGGTGTGACGATTCGCGATCTCGGGGAGCGGCGGCTCAAGGACGTCGACCGTCCCGAGCGCCTCTCACAGCTCGTGATCGACGGCCTCCCCAGCAACTTCGGGGCCCTGAACACCCTCGACGTCGAGCTTCGGCGAAAGCGGCGGCGCATGTACGCGGGCGCGGCGTTGATCGGCGTGCTCGCCGCCGCCGTTGCCATCCCCGTCTTCGCCCTCGGCCAGGGCTCCGGCGGCGGCACGGTCGTGGCGCCCAACTCGGTGGCGATCATCGATCCCGAGTCGAATAGCGTGACCGGCTCGATCCCGGTCGGCATCCGGCCGTCGGCGCTCGCTGTCGGCGAAGGGTTCGTCTGGGGCGGCAACCTCGACGACCGGACGCTGTCGAAAATCGACCCGGGCACGCGCGCCGTGCAGCTGAACATCCCGCTCCAGGCCACGCCCACGGGGGTGGCGACCGGAGCGGGCGCGGTCTGGCTCGCGAACGGGCTGCTCGGCTCGTTCTCACGCCTCGATCCCGGCGTCAACGCCGTTGTCGAGACGCTCGACGTGTCAATCCGGTCCAGCGCGGGCTCGGCGGCGTTCGGGGATGGGGCAGTGTGGTTTGCCTTCGCGGTGGGGGAGGTCGTCAAGGTCGACCCGTCCACGAACCTGCCCGGTCTGAACGGAGTCGTGGGGAACAGTCCGTCTGCCGTGGCCGTCGGTGGGGGCTGGATATGGGTAGCGAACGCAGGAGCCAACACGGTCTCTCAGGTCAATCCGAGAACGGCCAGCGAGGTGAAGGCCTTCACGGTCGGCGGGCGCCCCCGCTCGGTGGCCTTCGGTGCAGGTGCGGTCTGGGTGGCCAACGAGGCCGACAACAACGTCACGCGGATCGACGCCCCCTCGGGCTCGGGGTCGAACATTCCTGTGGGCACGGGGCCGGCGGGCGTCGCCTACGGCGCGGGAGCTGTCTGGGTGGCGAACGCGGGCGACGGAACCGTGTCGCGTATAGATCCCGCGACCGCCGAGGTGGTCGAGGTCATCACGGTCGGCAATCGTCCCACCAGTGTCGCCTTCGGCGAAGGCGCCGTCTGGGTCACCGTCCAGGCGCCGACCGAGGAGTAGCTACTTCAGGCAGACGGCGGCGAGCTCGAGCTCTGGATTGACGATCACGCAGCCTGTGCGCGCGGAGACGAGCGTGGGCGTGTTGTCGTACGACACCGCGATCGCCGGCGCCGCATTCCTCGCGATGTCGACGTCGAGCTCCCCGTACGTCCGGTAACGCTCGGGGCCCACCGGAAGGCGCGATGCCAGCTCGAGGAGCCGGTTGTACTTGGGCGAGTTGAAGTACGAGAAGTTTCCGAAATCCGGAGCATCGGCGATCGTGCGGCCGTCGAACAGCCAGTTGAGGAGAAAACCATCGGGGCTGATGTTGAGCCAGCCGATGAAGCCGATGTCGAACGGTTCGCCTGGCGTCGTCAGCTTCGCGACCAGGACCGGGAACGGGAAAGCCTTGATCTCGACCTCGAGCCCGATCTTGCCCAGGTTATCCTTGATGATCTCCGCCTGCGAGAGGCCTAGAGGGATCGCGGCCGTGTAGAGGACGGCCCGCTTGCTGCGCAGGTTGCCCCGGGCCAGGGCTCTTGCCCGCATGAGGTCGGGCGCCTTCAGCGGGTAGATCCGCTCGTCTCTGTAGCCCGGCAGGCCCGGCGGGAGGTACTGGTCGGTCAGCGTGCCGCCGAGCGGGCCTCGCTCGCGAAGTAGCGCCTTGCGATCGACCGCGAAGTTGATCGCCTGCCTCAGCTTGGGGTTGTTGCGGAATAGCCGACCGCTCGTGTTGAGGACGAACATCCTCAGGTTGTTGGCCGGCACGACCCAGAAGCGCGACTTGTTGATCCCGTACTTGCCGCGAAGCTCCGCCGCGCGACCGGCGTAATTATGCTGGGGCACCCAGCCATAGTCGAGCTCGTTTCGCTCGACGCGGTCGAGGACGGTTGCGATGTCTAGCGTGAGGTCGACGACGAAGCGGTCGACGTGATGTGGACGCGCGCCGGCGTAGAAGCGGTTCCGCTCGAGCACGACCCGCTCGTTCGGGAGATACTGAGCGACGTAGTAGGGCCCGGCGCTCGGAGATGCGCGAACGCCTTCTGGATCGATTGGCGTCGCCTCCGGGACGACGCAGAGTCCCGCGGCCCGCGGCGTGAAGTCACCGACCGGCTTATTCAACCTGATGATCAGCTTGTCCCCGCGGGCGGTGACTCCGAAGGCCGTGTCGGCCTTCCCGTCGATCACCTTCCGCGCGCCGAGGATGTCGCTGTATTCTTCCGCCAGGCCCGACTTCATCGCTGGGTTGAGCAACCGGTTGATCGTGTGGGCGAAGGATCGAGCAGTCACCGCCGAGCCGGTCGAGAAGCGGAAACCCTTCCGGATCGTGAACGTGTATTTCTTCCCGCCGTTCGAGACCTTCGGGTAG
>JBKJWA010000129.1:0-3025 GCA_046716705.1 Gaiellaceae bacterium | reverse complement strand
CGCTGGGAGAAAGGCGTCGACCCGTACTCGGCGGAGTCTGCAGCGGTGCTTGCCAGCCGCCTTCTGGTCGACCTCACAGGCGCCGAGCTGACGGGTGGTGCCGACGTGCACGCGGAGCTCCCGGCGCGCCCGGTCGTCCGGCTCCGACCCGAGCGGACCGACCGGATCCTCGGCCTCGAGGTCGCACCGGCGGAGCAGCGCACGATCCTGGAGCGGCTCGGGTTCGACGTCAGCGAGACGTGGGACGTCATCGTGCCGACGTGGCGGGCTCGCGACGTGACCCGCGAGATCGACCTCGTGGAGGAGGTCGCGCGCTTCGACCTCGAGCGCGTGCCGGCCACGCAGCCGGAGCGGACCGAGCTCAAAGGCCGGCTCACCGACGCGCAGCGCATCCGCCGTCGTATCCAGGACACGCTCGCCGGGTTCGGCCTCGCGGAGGCGTTCACGTGGAGCCTGCTTCCCGACGACCCTGTGCCCGGCGCGATCCGGCTCCCGGAGCCGCTGTCAGCCGAACAGGCCGTGCTGCGAACGTCGCTCACCGACGGTCTCGTGGCGGCGGCGGCTCGGAACGTCTATGCGGGCTCACAGGACATCGCGCTCTTCGAGCTCGCGCACGTCTACCTGCCGAGCGGCGAGGACCTGCCGGACGAGCGCTGGCACGTCGCCGGCATCGTGGAGGGCGGCTTCCCGCGGGCCAAGGGTGTCGTGGAGGGGTTGTACGCGGCGCTGCGTGTGCAGCCGTCGTTCCAGCGAGCCTCGTATCTTCGGTTCCCGGGTCAGGGAGCGAGAACGGCCGAAGGGTGGGTACTGGAGCTCGCGGATGGAGGGCTTCCTGGCACTTGGGGCCTGTTCGAGCTCGACGTGGACGCGCTCATCCCGCGCGTGCCCGAGCTCGTCGTCTACGAGGATGTGATCACGTACCCGGCCGTGAAGCAGGATCTCGCCTTCTCCGTCGCCGAGGGTGTCACAGCGGCCGAGCTCGTAGAGGCGGCGCGGGCGGCCGCCGGCCCGGAGCTGCGCGAGATGGACGCATTCGACGTCTACCGCGGCGAGCAGGCAGGGGAGGGTCGGAAGTCGATCGCCTTCCGGGTGTCGTTCCAGGCGTCCGACCGGACGCTCTCCGACGCGGACGCTGGGGAGCTGCGCGACCGGATCGTGAGTGGACTCGCCGAGCGGTTCGGCGCTGAGCTCCGGGCATAATGAGCTCCGTGCTCAGGAGGGAGTCGTCGTGGCTGATGATCGCCGCCGGCATGGCCGGTGTCGTCGCTCTTGCGGTGCCAGGCGCCGGCGTCGCCGGCCACACGATGAACGGGTCCGTCGGGCCCGCATTCACGATCTCGCTCACCGGCACGGCCGGCCTCGTCCCCGGTGAGCAGCACGACATCGTCGTCGACGACCAGGGGGACACCCATAACTTCCACCTGCTGGGAACGTCCGTTGTGACGGGTATCGACGCGACGGGCACGTCGAGCTTCAAAGTGACGCTTCCGGCCGGCCGCCACACGTATCAGTGCGACGTTCATCTCGGGTCGATGACCGGCTCGTTCACGGTCGGCACGCCGCCGCCCGCACCGCCTCCGCCCCCGCCGGTCAGGCTCAACGGGACGGTCGGGCCGGGTGCGAAGATCGACCTCCTCACGACGGCGAAGAGACGCGTGCGGTCGCTGAAGGCGGGCCGCTACCTCGTTGTCGTCACCGATAAGTCGGCCGTCGACAACTTCCACCTCACCGGGCCGGGGATCAATCGGCGAACCGCCGTCGGGGGCAAGGGAACCTCGCGTTGGACGATTCGGCTGAAAGCGGGTAAGCACGTCTACCGCTCCGATGCGCACGCGGCGCTGCGCCGCACGTTCACCGTCAGGGCGGTCACCGGCTAGCGCCCGACGCTGGCGAGCGCGGTCTGAGCGCGGTACCTTCGAGCGCATGCGTCGGGGGCGCTTGCTGGCCGCCGCGGCGTTCGCGGCAGGCTTCGCAGCTTTGCTGCTCCCGGGTGCTGGCATCGCCGACCACACGATGAACGGCACGGTCGGCCCGGGCTCCTCGATCTCCCTGGACGGTACGGACGGCGTTCTTCCCGGCTCCCATGACATGGTCGTCGAAGACCTCGCCACGATGCACAACTTCCATCTCCTCGGGACCGGAGTCGACGCGGCCACCGAGGAAACCGGGACGTTCTCCTACACGGTTACGCTGGCAGAGGGCGAGTACACGTACCAGTGCGATTCGCATCCGGCCTCGATGAATGGGTCTTTTACCGTCGGCTCTGGCCCGCCTCCTCCGCCGCCACCTCCATTTCCGCCTCCACCAGGGCCTGAGCCGCCGCCCGCGCCGCAACCTCCGCCGCCGCCGACTCCACCCGTTCCGCCGCCGCCTCCGCCATTCGCGCCGGAGCCGCCGCCACCGCCACCAGCCCCGCCGGCTCCGAAGCCCACGACGCTCCTTGCCGCGGTTGGCCCCGGAGCGACGATCTCCCTCAAGAACGCAGCCGGCCGGCAGATCCGCTCGCTCTTCGCCGGCCTCTACGTGATCGTCGTGTCAGACAAGACGAAGACTGACAACTTCCACATCTCAGGGCCGGGCGTGAACCGGAAGACCGGCGTCGCTACGAAGGGCGTCGTCCGCTGGACCGTGCGGCTGAGGAGGGGGCTGTACCGCTACCGCTCGGACGCGCACGCGAAGATCCGCGCGAACGTCGAGGTGCGGCCGCCTACCGCAGCCACCAGAGGATCTTGAGCGCCGCGCGCGCGGTCTTCGATCGCGTGATCACTGCGAGTGCGAGTGCCGTGCCGACGGCGAACGGAAGCACGCTCGTCACGCCTTGTCGCAGTCCGTGGATCTCACCGATAACCGCCGAGCGCTCCGTCTCGATGTCCGCGCGTACATGAGCCGTAGTGCGCTTGTCAGGCATCGCGTATCTCCTGGGCAGTCCTCTGTGCCTCCTCGACCGCCTCGACGGGTCGTGCCGGCCCGGCCTTCCGTGCCGAGCGCACGGCGAGGTACAGGAGCAGGGCTGCCGTCAGCAGGA
>JBKJWA010000128.1:0-8433 GCA_046716705.1 Gaiellaceae bacterium | reverse complement strand
AGACGACGCTCATCCGCGCGCTTGCGGGACTCGTGCCGGACTTTCACGGGGGCACGTTCCGGGGCACGGTCGAGGTGGGCGGCAACGACCCGCGGCGCCCGCGGCCAGGCGAGCTCGCAGGGACGGTGGCGACGCTGTTCCAGGATCCGGAGGACCAGGTGGTGTTCGGCGGCGTGCTCGCCGAGGTGTCGTTCGGCGTCGAGAACGCCGGGACGCCACCGGCCGAGATCGAGCCGCGCGCCAGGAGGGCTCTCGCCGCGGTCGGCGCCGAGCACCTCGCCGACCGCAAGGTCGCGGAGCTCTCGGGAGGCGAGCTTCAGCGCGTCTGCCTCGCGTCGACGCTGGCGCTCGAGCCCGCGCTGCTGCTCCTCGACGAGCCGACGTCGCAGCTCGACTCCGGCGGCGCGACCGCATTGCTCACGCTTGTCCGCCGCCTCGCGCGCGAGCGCGGTACCGCTGTCGTGATCAGTGAGCACCGTGTCGCCCGTACGGCCCCGTACTGTGACCGCGTGCTCAGCCTCGGCGACTGCCCGGTCGTCGACACGGTGGAATGCCTGCCTGTTCGGAGCGGCGGAGACGTCCTTTGCAGGCTCGAGGGCGTCGATTTCGCGTACTCGGACGGCGCACCGGTGCTCTCCAGGGTCGCGCTCGAGCTCAGACGAGGAGAGATCGTCGCGCTCGTCGGGCCCAACGGCGGTGGCAAAACGACGCTCGCGAAGATCGCCGCCGGCTTGCTCGAGCCCGCTCGCGGCACCCGAGTATGTGCCGGCAGGGCGTCGTACCTCTCCCAGGACCCGGGCCGGTACCTCGCGCGGGAGCGGTGCGACGCCGAGGTTGCGCTCGGCGCGCGTGACAGCGCCGCAGCCACTCGCGCGGTCGCCGCCGTCGGCCTCGACGGATACGAGGCACGCCATCCGCGCGACCTGTCGAGCGGTGAGCGCGAGCGCCTCGCCCTCGCGGCCGTGCTCGCGACCGAGCCCGAAGTCCTCGTCCTCGACGAGCCCACGCGCGGCGTCGACTCGGAGGCCCGCGCGCGGCTCGCCGCCCTGCTGCGGACGGAAGCCCCGAAGCGCGCGACGCTGCTCGTAACGCACGACCTCGATCTCGTCGCCGCCGTCGCCGACCGTACCGTCGAGCTCGGAGAAAGGATCGAGCGTGTCGCTGCCTAGAGCGGCCACGTTCGCGCTCGCCGCCGCGGCCATGGCGGCCGCCGCGTGGACGGCGCTCGCCCCCGATGACGCGGCGTTCTCGCTGCTGCTCGTGGCGCTCGCGCTCACGGCCACCGCGTATGCCTGGCTCGAGTCCGGGCCCGGCTCGGCGGCCGAGCTGGCCCTGATCGGCGCGCTGGCCGGTATCGCGGCCGCCGGCCGCGTGCTCTTCGCCGCCGTGCCCGGCGTTCAGCCCGTGACGGTGATCGCCGTCGCGGCCGGTGCTGCGCTGGGAGCGCGTGCAGGGATGGCCGTGGGGGCGACGGCGGCGCTCGTGTCGAACCTCTTCCTCGGCCAGGGGCCGTGGACGCCTTGGCAAATGCTCGGCTGGGCGGGCTGCGGCCTCGCGGGAGCTCTTGCACGCCGGGCGATCGAAGGCCGCCTGCCGTTCGCGCTTCTCTGCGCCGTCCTCGGCCTCGCGTTCAGCGCTCTCATGGACGTCTGGCTGTGGTTCAGCTTCTATCCGCACACGTGGCCGGCGTTCACGGCCGTGCTCGCGCGCGGCGTGCCCTTCGACCTTTCACACGCGATCGGCAACCTCCTCATCGCCCTCGTCGCGGGACCGGAGCTACGGCGGTTACTCGAGCGCTACGGCCGCCGGCTGCGGCCGCAGGTCATATGGGACTGAAGCTCGTCGCGCCGGCGCTGGCGGCGCTTGCCCTCGTCACCCCGGCGCAATACGTTCAGGCGCGGCAGCAGGCGAACGGAGGCTTCGCGGAGACGGGCGGCGTCGCGTCGCCCGCACTCACGGCGTGGGCCGCGCTCGGTCTCGTCGCGGCCGGCGAGGCCCCGGCGGGCACCCTCGACTACCTCCGCGATCACGAGGGCGACGCTCTGCCGCTGGCCACCCGCGGGCTCGTCGCGCTCGCGGCGGCCGCGCTAGGAGATCCCCAGCTCGCCGGCAGGCTCTCCACGGCCAAGGGCCAGACGAACACGATCGTCTGGACGATTCTCGCGCGGCGGCAGGCTGGGCTCGTGGCTCCGAAGCCGCTCGTGAGCGCGTTGCTCGCACGCCAGGCGAGGTCGGGCGGCTGGGGCTGGGCGAAGGGCGTCGCACCAGACTCGAACGACACCGCTGCGGCCGTGCAGGCGTTACGAGCCGCCGGCGTGACCGGGCCTCCGATCCGGCGCGCGCTCGGCTACCTGGGCAGGATGCGTAACGAGGACGGCGGCTTCGCGATCCTGGCGGGTCGCGAGTCGGATGCGCAGTCGACGGCCTGGGCGATCCAGGCCTTTGTCGCGGCGGGAGCACCCGTGCCCAAGGGTGCGTTCGCCTACCTGCGCAGCCTGCTGAGGGACGACGGCAGCTATCGGTACTCGCGGCGCTTCGTCACGACGCCGGTGTGGGTGACGGCACAGGTACTCCCCGCGGTGCTCAAGAAGCCGTTCCCGCTCAAACAGCCCTGACCAGCTCGGCCACCAGGGGACAGTCTCAGTGACTGTCCCAGGGACAGGCACCTGGACATGTCCGACACGGAGATCGTGTCTCCCCGTTCGGGGGCTGAGTCGGGCCGCCCCGCGCGCCGATCTCCACTCTCGTGAGGCGACTGGCGCTCCCTGGGGCGATCGCGGCTGCGACGATCGCCGGCTTCGTCGCCGTCTCCCTCCAGCTGAGCGGGGGCGCGCTGCACGAAGCCGCGCATCCGAACTGGCCGCTCCTCGCGACAGCGTTCGTCGTTGTCGCCCTCGCCCAGCCGCTGCGCGCGATGGCGTGGCGGGCCACGCTTCGCGGCCAAGTCGACTTCAAGGCCATCTACGCCGCGAGCGCCGTCGGGTCGTTCCTCGACACCGTGCTGCCCGCAAGGCTGGGAGAAGCTTCGAAGGTCGGCGTGCTGCGCGTCTCCGCCGGCCGCAGCTGGCCGGGATTCCCACGCGCGACCGGCAGCCTCGTCTGCGCCCACCTGCTGGAGGCGCTCGCGTTCCTCGTCGTCGGCGCCGCCGCGGCCGCGTTCCTGCCGTTTCCGGACTGGGCACGCTGGACGATGGTCGGCGGCTTCGCGCTCGCCGCTGGAGCGATCGGCGTCGCCGCGTTCCTCCACCGCAAGCTCGGGCGAGTGCTTCCCGAGCGAATCGACCAGTTCCTTGCCGATGCCGCTGCCCCGCCGCGCGTCCTCGCGCATGCGGGTGGCATCCTCCTCGCGACGTGGATCGTGCGCTGGCTCGGCATCGTGCTGCTCTTGCACGCCCTCGGCGTTGAGGTCGGGCTCGGCGCAGCGCTCGTCTACATGATCGTCACGGGCCTTGCGAACACCGCGCCGATCCTGCCGGGCAACGCCGGCGTCTACCAGGGTGCGGCGCTGGGAGCGCTCGCGCTCGTGGGCGAGGCCGGCTCCAAGGCTGTCGCCGTCGGTCTCGTTGCCCCGCTGTTCGCAAGCGCGGTCACGGCCGCGGCCGCGCTCGCGGGCGTCGCGCTCTACGGCCGCCGTTTCGCGGTCGTCTCGCGTGCCGCATTCGGCCGTTAGCATGGCCGTGTGCGTCTCTGTCTGATTGGAGCGCTTGCTCTCGCTTTCGGAGCCTCGGTGGCGCTCGCCGCTGGCGGCAAGGTCGCCTTCGAGGACATTGTGCCGAGCGGAACGTCGAGCTCGGTGACGATTCAGACGCACAAGACGGCGTCGTTCAAGGTGCTGCTACGAGCGCCGACGGCCGGACGCGCAAGGCTCTTCCTCCTGGGGAAGACTGCGCCGAAGGGCGGACCGCTCATCGACACGAAGACATTCGCATGCCAAGGCGCGGCGGGCTCGCTCTTCTGTAAGGCGTCGTACGAGCCGCTGCCCAAGGGGAAGTACACGTGGAAGATCGCGTGGGTCGGCACGCCGAAGAAGGCCGCACACGTCGAGCTCACGGTCCGCTGGTAATACCTAGTTAGTCTAGGTATACTCTGGACCGATGGCGAAGCCTTTGCAGAGTGGCCACGTCGACGGGTTGATCCTTGCGGTGCTCTCCGACGGCTCCCGCCACGGCTACGCCGTCATCGAGGAGCTGCGCGCGCGGAGCGACGGCGTTCTCGACTTTCCCGAAGGCACGATCTACCCGGCGCTCTACAAGCTCGAGGCGGCGGGTGCCGTTGCCAGCTCGTGGACGGTTGTAGACGGCAGGCGCCGCAGGATGTACCGGCTGACCGCGGCCGGCCGGCGGCAGCTTGCCCGGGCGCGCGAGGAGTGGGACTCGCTCTCCCGTGCGATGACGGGAGTTTTCGCATGAGCTACCTGGACGAGCTCGAGCTGGCCCTTCGGCGACATCGCGTTCCGGCTCGACGTCGCAGGCGGTTTCTCGTCGAGGCTGCGGATCACATCGCGTGCGATCCCGAGGCAGCGGCGACGTTCGGCGATCCCGGTCGTCTCGCGCAGCAGGTCGCGGTCATGGAGCAGCCGAGGCGCGTTCGCCTCCTATCGGTCGTTCTCGTGGGCACGATGCTCGCCTTCGTGGCGCCGCTCTACGGCATCCCCGAGAATACGCTGCCCCCAGCTCCGCCAGAGGGCTTGCCCGCGGCAGTGGAGTGGAAGCTCGACCGGGCGATCGCGCTCTACATCGCCGCCATCGCCCTGGCGGTCGTGACCCTCGGCGTCTCGTGGGCCCGTCCGCGGCTCGCGAAGTGGCCTGCCTGGCTCGCGGTCGGAGCGCTCACGGCGAGCGCGGCATTCGGCTCTGCCGCCGCCGTCGCGTGGCCGGTTGGCGGCAGCGTCGCGGCCGTCTCGGTCGTCCCCGCCGCTGTCGCCCTCGTCTGCCTCGCGGCGTTAGCGACGGCGCGGCTAGCATCGGCCGCGTGGCGTCGGCCGTCGATCTGAAGCCGGAGGAGTACCTCGCCGACCTCAATCCCGCTCAGCGGGAGACCGTGCTCCAGACGGAGGGGCCGGTGCTCGTCGTCGCCGGCGCCGGGTCCGGGAAGACCCGCGCGCTCACGCGCCGCGTCGCACACCTCATTGCCACCCAAGGGGCGAAGCCGAACGAGATCCTCGCCATCACGTTCACGAACAAGGCGGCGGGGGAAATGCGCTCGCGGCTCGAGGACCTGCTCGGGCACGTCGCGCGCGCCATCTGGATCCTCACGTTCCATGCCGCGTGCGGCCGGATTCTTCGCCGCGAGGCGCCGCGGCTCGGTTACAAGTCGAACTTCACGATCTACGACCAGGCCGACCAGATCCGGCTGACGAAGGACTGCCTGGAAGAGCTCGAGCGCGACCCGAAGCGCTTCGTCCCCCGCGGCATCCACGCGCAGATCTCGAACGCGAAGAACGAGCTTGTCTCGCCCGAGGAGTACCTGACGCGCGTCCAGTCGTTCTACGACCAGACCGTCGCGGACGTGTACGGCCTCTACCAGCGGCGCATGCTCGGGTCGAACGCGATGGACTTCGACGACCTGCTCATGCTGACGGTGGAGGTGCTCGAGCGCTTCCCGGAGGCGCGCAAGCGCTGGCAGAAGGCGTTCCGCTACGTCCTCGTCGACGAGTACCAAGACACGAACCACGCGCAGTACCGGCTGCTCCAGCTGCTCGGAGGCGAGCACGGCAACGTCTGCGCCGTCGGCGACCCCGATCAGTCGATCTATGCCTTCCGCGGCGCCGACATCCGCAACATCCTCGAGTTCGAGCGCGACTTTCCCGGCACGAAGCTCATCGCGCTCGAGCAGAACTACCGCTCGACGAACACCGTCCTCCGCGCCGCGAACGCGGTCATCGCCAACAACCGCGAGCGCAAGGAGAAGACGCTCTTCTCCGACCTCGGTGACGGGCCACCCGTCCGCGCGCTCGAGGTGGAGGACGAGCACGCCGAGGCGCGCTTCGTGGCCGCCGAGGTGGCGGAGCTGATCGAAGAAGGCTGGTCGGGCTCGGAGATCGCCGTGTTCTATCGGACGAATGCGCAGAGCCGGGTGCTCGAGGATGTGCTCGTCCGCCAGGGGATCCCGTACCAGGTGATCGGCGGGCCGAAGTTCTACGAGCGCGCCGAGATCAAGGACGCGATCTCGTACCTCCAGGTGATCGACAACACGGACGATGCCGTGTCGCTCATGCGCATCGCCAATCGCCCACGCCGCGGGATCGGCGATGCCTCCCTCGCCCGCCTGCGGGCGTGGGCCGAGGCGCACGGCGAGTCGCTGTTCGCCGCTCTCGGCCACCCGGAGGAGGCGGGGCTCGGGCCGGCACAGGCCCGGTCGGTCTCACAACTGCAGACGATCCTCCAGTCGCTCCAGTCGGCCTCGCAGGAGCTCGCAGTCCACGAGCTCGTCGAAGCGGTGCTCGAGCGCTCGGGCTACCTCGAGATCCTCGAGGCGGAGCGGACGATCGAGTCACGTGGCCGCGTCGAGAACCTCCAGGAGCTCGTCGGCGTCGCCCGCGAGTACGAGGAGCAGGCCGACGAGCCTTCGCTGTCCGGCTTCCTGCAGGAGATCTCGCTCCACTCCGACCAGGATGCGCTGCGCGACCAGGAGTCGCTCGTCACGCTGATGACGATCCACAACGCGAAAGGCCTCGAGTTCGGCGCCGTGTTCCTCATCGGCATGGAGGACGGGATCTTCCCGCACGTCCGCTCGATCGAGGAGCAGGGGATCGAGGAGGAGCGGCGGCTGGCGTACGTCGGCATGACGCGTGCGAAGGAGCGGCTGACGATGACTCACACGGCCACGCGCACGCTCTACGGGACGCGGGCGCACAACCTCCCGTCCCGCTTCCTCGACGAGCTGCCGCAGAACGAGATCGTGCGCGAGCGGCTGCGGCCCTTCTCCTGGGCGGCCAGATCCCCCGCGCCAGAGGTCGCGCCACGGTCTGAGGTCCCGTCTCTTGCCACGGGCGACTCGGTGCGGCACGCCGCGCTCGGAGAGGGCGTCGTCGTCGCCATCGAGCCCGGCGGCATCGTCGCCGTCCGCTTCGCCGGCGACGACACCGAGCGTCGGCTCATGCTCGAGTACGCTCCGCTCGAGAAGATCGCGTAGTAGCCTCCTCCGCCGTGGCCCTCGAGTACCGCAGCCCGACGGAGGAAACTCTTCGCACGACGCTGGAGGCAGGAAGCGTCGCGTTCGCCGAGGAGCTTCGCGACGTCGACTTCGATCTCTTCCGGCCGGAGATCCCTGCCGACCGCGTGTTCGGCGCCTACGACGGCGATACACCGGTCGGTCTCACGGCGTCGATCGCGTTCGAGATGACGATCCCGGGCGGGCCCGTGCCGTGCGCCGGCATCACCTGGGTAGGGGTCATGCCCACCCACCGGCGACGCGGCGTGCTCACGGAGCTCATGCGACGGCAGCTCGACGACCTCCGCACACGTGGAGAGCCGCTCGCGGCGCTCTGGGCGTCCGAGCCCGTCATCTACGGGCGCTTCGGCTATGGGATCGCGTCGCCTGCCGCCTCCATGGAGGCCGAGCACGCCGGCTTCGCGTTCCGTGACGACCCCGGCCCGACGGGCACCGTCCGTCTCCTGACCAAGGAGGAGGCGCGGAAGCTCTTCCCGCCGATCTACGAACGGGCGCGCCTCCAGCGTCACGGCATGATGTCCCGCTCCGAGGCTCGCTGGAACGGTCGCGTCGAAGATCCGGAGCACTGGCGCGACGGCGCGAGCCCGAAGTACTACGTCCTCGTCGAGCTCGACGGCCAGGGCGAAGGCTTCGCGATGTATCGCGTCAAGCAGAAGTGGGAGCGGGGGATGCCGCAGTCCGAGCTCGTGCTCGTGGACGCGATCGCGACGTCCACCGAGGCCACGCGCGAGCTCTGGCGCTACCTCTTCGGCGTCGACCTCATCGCGAAGGTGAGTCTCTGGAACTACGACCCGACGACGCCGCTCTTCCTCATGGTCAGGGACGCCCGGCGGCTGCAGCTCAAGATGTCGGACGGGATCTGGCTGCGCCTCGTGGATGTCGGTGAGGCCTTGCAGCGGCGCTCGTACGACGGTGACGGTTCCGTGGTGCTCGAGGTGACGGACGGGTTCTGCCCCTGGAACGACGGCTCGTACCGTGCAGGTGAGAACGCCGGGCCGAGCGAGGACGCCGCCGAGCTGCGCCTCTCCGCTGCGGATCTCGCCTCCGCCTATCTCGGCGCGTTCTCATTCGAGAGGCTCGCCGCCGCCGGCCGGGTCGAGGAGCTCGCCGAAGGCGCGATCGCACGCGCCACTGGGCTCTTCAGGACGCCGCTGCCTCCGTGGTGTCCCGAGCCGTTCTAGTGGCCGTCAAGGTTCGCACCTGCAAGACGGCCGCCGAGTACAAGGCGGCGCTGGGCGCCATCAGCGAGTACGGCACGTG
>JBKJWA010000127.1:0-6006 GCA_046716705.1 Gaiellaceae bacterium | reverse complement strand
CGCAGATGCCGATGGGATGGTCGAGGTGTCCGAGGCCGAGATCACCAGAGCCGTCGCAGCGCTCCACTCCGCGGGGATACGCGCGGAGGCGGCTGCGGCCGCCACGCTCGCGGCACTGCCCTACGTCGAGGTCGAAGGCCCGCTGGTGCTCGTCGTCACGGGCTGCAACATCGACGACGAGCTCCTTGCCCGCTGCGTGGCATCCACGGACTGAGACATGATTCGCGGCCGATGAGCTATCCGAAGATCGAGCTGCACGTCCATCTGGAGGGCACGCTACGCCCCGACACGCTGCTGGCACTCGCGGAGTGCAACGATGTCGAGCTCCCCGCGACGACGCCCGAGGGGCTCGCTGACCAGTTCCACTTCACCGACCTCGCCCACTTCATCGACGTGTGGCTGATGGTGACGTCATGCCTGCGCACGGCCAACGACTTCCGGCGGATCACCGTCGACTACGCCGGCGAAGCAGCGCAGCACGGCGCCGTCTACATCGAGGGCATCTTCGCGCCACTGCAGCTCGTGCGGCGCGGCGTGACCTGGGACGCGATCTACGAAGGCTTCTGCGACGGGATCGTCGAGGCGCGTGAGACGCACGGCGTCGAGATGCGCCTGACACCCGACCTCACGCGGAATGCGACGCCGGAGGAGATCGACGACAGCCTCCGCTACGCCATCGCGTACCGCGAGCGCGGCGTCGTGGGGCTCGGTCTCGGCGCGTTCGAGCTCGAGTATCCCCCTCATCTCTACGAGGACGTCTTCCGCCGCGCACGCGACGGTGGCCTCGGGTCTGTCCCCCACGCCGGCGAGCTGGGCCCGCCCGAGGCGATCCGCGACGCGATCCATCTCCTCCGGGCCGACCGGCTGCGGCACGGCATCCGCGCCATCGAGGACCCCGATCTCGTTCAAGAGCTCGAGGAGCGAGGAACGGTGCTCGACGTCTGTCCGGTATCGAACGTCCGCGTCGGCGTCGTGCCCTCGCTCGCCGAGCACCCGCTGCCGCAGCTCGTCGCCGCAGGCGTCCTCTGCTCGCTCTCGACCGACGACCCGCCGATGTTCGACACCGACCTTACGACGGAATACGCGGCGGCCTGCTCGCTCGGCCTCGATCCGCGCGGCTTCTACGAAGCGGGTGTGGCCGGAGCCCTGTGCGACGAGTCGACGAGGGCGCGACTCGCGGCCATCGGCGAGGCGTACGACTGGGACGGTCTAGCCGGGCAGTCGGCGCTCGGCTAGCGCGGCCTGCGCCTCCTCGTCCAGCGTCGCCACCGCACGCTCGTATAGGGCGTAAGCGCCTTCGGCACTCTCGTCAACGGCCGTCAACCCGGTGCGCCCCCACTCGCCAAGCGCGCTCATCATGTGGAAGACGACGCCGGTCTGGCGCGACTGGTCGAAGTGAAGGCCGGTCCGCACCGCGAGGTCGAAGAGGTCGTCCGCCGTCAGGGCGCGGTAGAGGTCGCTCTCCACGTGATCTGAGGCCACGAAGAACTTCTGCTTGCCGCTCGGGGCGGTGAACACAGCCGCCTCTGGGTCGTACGCGCCGTCGGTGAGGAACTGGAGCGTGAGGAACGGGTGGGTCGTGCCTCCCTTACGGAGGTTGAGCTCGATCGCGTAGGGGTCCCAACTGCCGTCGGCGCCCCTGACGGCGACGAAGTCCATTGCGAACCGGCCGATCACACCCTCTGACGCGAGCCGCTCCCCGACCTTCACCGCCTCCCGCGTGATCGCGGTCGCGTACCCGGGATCGGCGGGAAAGATGCAGCCGAGGTAGCTCTGCCCGGACGGCCCGCCTAGCAGCTGGTCGTGCGTCGACAGCACCTCGAGCTTGCCGAGCGGCGTCACGCGCATCTGGACGCTCGGGCTGCGGAACTCCTCGCCGACGATCCGCTCCTCGACCACCCCGCCGCGCTTCTCGAGCATGTCGGTGTAGCCGTCGTACGTGATCTCGGGCAGCTCGAACTGCATCGCGGCGAGCCGCTCCTCGATCTCGCCTCGGTCAGCCCCGTCCGCCAGCCCCTCGAGGCCGAGCAGCGCGTTGCCCTCGCCCGACACTCCCTCGTTCAGCTTCACGATCGCCTGCTGCATCCCCGGCCGCTCGAGGCGCAGCTCGGCGATCGCCGCCGCCAGCTCGGCCGTCGTGGACAGGTCCTCCCGGCCGAGCGGATGCCGCACGCCCTGCTCTTGGAACAGGCGCCGGCAGCCGGTCTTCGTCCCGTACGGGAAGAAGCGGGGATCGGCGCCGTACATCGGGATGCCGAGCGCAAGCGCGAGGTCGCGCTCGAGCTCCGTCGTGTTGAACGGGACGAGGTGGGCGCGGTCGGGGTCCGGCACGAGTTCGCGGATCTGCTCGAGCAGCCGCGGGCGCTCGAGTAGCTTCTCCGACAGCGGTCGCGACGAGCCGTCGAGCGGAGACACGAGGTGCAGCCGCCGCCGCGCATGCGAAGGGATGATCCCCGGGAGCAGGCCGAGGTAGTAGTCGACGATGCTCGGGTGCACCGCCTGCGACGTCACGTAGACGAGCCGTGCGCGCGGCTGCCGCAGCAGCAGCAGCAGAAAGAGAAAGCGCTCCTCGTAGGCCTGGACGACGGCCGCCGGCATGTTCCCGTCCTCGAGCGTCATCGAGCACACGACGACGATCGTCTGCTCGTCGTGTGTCATCGTCTCCATCGAGTGCCAGAGCGGGACGAGCTTCTGCTGGAGCGCGTCGAAGCGGGCCTGCGCCTCCTCGGGGTCGAGCCCGAGCCCCACCGGCAGCGTGTCGACCGCGGTCACCGCGCGATCCTACAATTCAAGCGTCGCGGAAAGGAGTGACGATGAGGACTCCGGTCGTGGTCGCAGTAAGTGCCTTAGCGCTGCTCGCATTGCCCGCCGGCGCCGCGCCCCCTCCGAAGCAGCAGATCGCGCAGCTCAAGCAACAGGTGGCTGCCCTGAAGACGACCGTCAAGCAGCTGCGCCAGCAGAGAGCTGATCTACAGAAGTGGTCGGCAGAGTCGTGGCGACGCGAGTTGACCCTGCGGCGCTATGCGGCCAACGAGGGTCCGTGCAAGGTCACGCGACCGAATGGCAGCCAGCCACTCGACGGGAACATCGGCGGCGCGCTCGTCCACGGCAACGGCTCGCTCTGGGTAGCGATGCCACCGTCGAACGTCGTCGTCACGGAGCCGAGCGCCGGCGGCACGATCCAGACGAAGTACCCGTGGTGGCGAAGCGTTACGGGCACGCTTCGCATCGAGGGTCGCCGCCTCGACGGGCCGGCGGCCGGGCTGACCGCGACGGACGTGCCGGACGGCTGCGGGGTCACCGGCTTTCAGGCGAGTGCTGTGACCTTCCCGACCGAAGGCTGCTGGGAGGTGACCGGCCGAGCGGGCAACGCAAGCCTCACGTTCGTGACGCTCGTGCTGAAAGCGGCTAGCGCGTGAAACGAGGCTCGCGCCGCCGCGACCGACATGACGGGAGCGGCTCACTACGGCTGTCGGAGACCACCCACCCGCGCCCGGAAACGCCAGGTTTCCGGCCTATCTCTGGACGCCCATGGTGAGCGAGCCCGTGTAGGCGCCCCTCACCTTCTTCAGCTTCAGCGTCGAGCGTCTGCCGCCGTTGCGGTAGAGCGCGTCATCGGGGTTCCGCGCGGAGCGGGCGCCTCGCGCGCTGTACGGCTTCCGCTTATAGACCGAGTCCGTGACGCTGTCAGGGAAGTACAACTGGCCCGTGTGCACGACGTTCCCGCCGAGCGAGACCCTGACGTGGATGTGCACTGTCCGACCCGGATACCAGCCCGGGTAGATCGTCTGGAACGTCGCGACGCCCTTGGCGTCCGTCTTCTGGATGCCGCGCAGGAAGGTCCTGTTCGTCGCCGCGGCGTAGGTGCCGACGGCGTCGCAGTGCCAGATGTCTACAGCCGCGCGCTTGATCGGCTTGCAGCTCGAGACGTCGAGCACCGTCAGCTTCAGCGTCAGCGGAACGCCCGCCTTGCCCTCGGTGACGTTGCGGCGCACCTTGTCGCCGGGGAGGAAGAACGGCCCCTCGGTCGATTCGGGCGCGAGCACGCAGGAAACGGCTCCGGACGCGACCGCCGCCGGGCCGGCGCCGCTCGCTTCGTCGACGGCCTTCCAGCCGAGTGCTGCCGCGAGGCCGACGCCACCGATCTTCGCGATCGACGCGCGCCGCGTGAGCGAGCCTTCAGACATGGCCTGAGGGTATCTCCGGCAAGACGATCCACGCGTCGACGCCTTCAACGTGAGCTGAGCCGCCGTGGGCGCGGGCGATGACGTCGACGAGGGCGAGGCCGAGGCCCGCGCCCGGCCCCGTGCGCGCGGCATCGCCTCGGCTGAACGGCTCGAACGCGCGCGTCGCGAGCTCCGCCGGGAAGCCCGGCCCTTCGTCGCGAACATGGAGCTCCGCCGTGCCAGGTCCGCCACGCCGCGCCTCGACCACGATCCGACCGTCTCCATGGCGCAACGCGTTGTCGACGAGGTTGCCGACAGCCTGCTCCGCGCGCAGCCGGTCGACGTGGAGCACGAGGCCGTCCTCGACGCGGGTCTCGACCGCGCGTCCTGCATCGTCGGCCCGAGCCCGAAAGCGGTCGGCAATGCCCTCGATGAGGTCAGCTGCCGCAACGGGCTCGCGGCGCACCGGCAGCTCACCGCCGTCGGCGCGTGCGAGAACGAGCAGATCCTCCGCGAGCCGCGACAGCCGCTCTGTCTCCTCGGCGGCCGACCGCACGGCGAGATCGAGCTCCTGCGGAGTCCGCTCACGGCGGAGCGCGAGGTCGAGCTCGGCGCGGAGCATCGCGAGCGGCGTTCTCAGCTCATGGCTCGCGTCGGCGACGAAGCGGCGCTCTCGCTCGAGCGCCGTCTCCAGCCGGGCGAGCATCGTGTTGAGCGTCTCTCCCAGCCGGCGCAGCTCGTCGCTTGCCGGCGGCAGTGTCAGCCGCTTCCCCGGCTCGGCTGCGGACACCACCTCGGCCTCGCGCCGCATCGCCTCCACCGGCCGCAGGGCTGCCGCTGCGAGGAAGTAGCCGCCGACCGATGCGAGGAGCAGGGCGAGCGGGCCGACGATGAGGAGCTGGGTGAGCAAGCTGTTGAGCGCGTCCTCTGTGTCCTCGAGCGTGATGCCCACCGCGAGCACTCGGGACCTGTCGATCGGGGTCACGAGTAGACGAAAGCCGCTGCGTTCGAGCGTGTAAGGGCGGCCAAGGCCGCGGCCCACGTCTGCGAAGATCAGGATTGGCTCCTGTCCGCGCGGCGACGAGTCGAGCAACCGGCCTCGAGTGTCGTACAGCTGCGCGATCCCCTCGTCCCCGGCGGAACCGAGCGCGTTCGACGATTCGATCTGCGCCGCCCGGAGCTCGAGCGTCTCGTCGAGCCCATCCACGAGCGATCGCTCGAGCCGCACGAAGAGGAACGCGCCGAGCGCGCTCAGCACGACGGCCATCGCGACCGCGAACGCGAGCGAGAGCCGCCACCGAATCGGCAGACGACTCATGAGCCGCCATCCACGCGGAGGCGGTAGCCGGCCCCGCGCACCGTCTCGATCGAGCGCACGCGGAACGGCCGATCGATCTTCTCGCGCAGGTAGCGGACGTAGACGTCGATGACGTTCGAGCAGTTCTCGTAGCCGTAGTCCCAAGCGTGCTCGAGCAGGTCGAGGCGCGTGAGCACATGCCCTGGCCGGCGCATGAACGTCTCGAGCAGCGCGAACTCCTTCGCCGACAGCTCGATCTCGGCGTCACCGCGCCAGACCTGGCGTGTGGCCGGGTCGAGCCGGAGCGTCCCGACCAGCAGCACCGGCGGGCGCTCCGCCGCTCCGCGGCGCGCCAGCGCCCTGAGCCTCGCCAGCAGCTCGGCGAACGAGAACGGCTTCGTGAGGTAGTCGTCGGCGCCGGAGTCGAGCCCCTCGACGCGATCCTCGACCGCGTCCCGCGCCGTGAGCATGAGGATCGGCGCCCACACTCCGGCCTCGCGGAGCTCCCGGCAGACGGCGAAGCCGTCGCGCCCGGGCAGCATC
>JBKJWA010000126.1:0-8865 GCA_046716705.1 Gaiellaceae bacterium | reverse complement strand
ATAGGAGGGTCGAGCCGCTCGACGAGATTCCGTGAGACGCTAAGACCTCGGTCGTCCACTCCCCTCAGCTGCCAACGGCCGGAGTTCGAGAACGACGCCGCTGACTTTCTAAGCTCGTCACCGGTGGCGCTGGTTCGCGACGAACGGTGTGTCACTTCGCCCGAGGGCACTGCTGTGTGTTGAGACGCCGCTCTCCATAACCGCTCATCGAACGGCCAATCGAGCTTGATGTCGGCCTTGGGCGGTCTTGAGCGGAGAACCGAAGGCGGTCGAACAGCCTCCCCAGACCCGCCGAAACCCGCCTACCGAAGCGGGTTTCGGCTTAGACAAAGGCGGAGGGGGGGAGATTCGAACTCCCGCGGGGCTTGCACCCCGAACGGTTTTCGAGACCGCCGCATTCGACCGCTCTGCCACCCCTCCGCGGATCTACAGGGTAGTGGCAGTCGTGAGGCGGAGAAGGAGGGATTCGAACCCTCGACGCAGGAGTTCACCCACGTAACGCCTTAGCAGGGCGCCGCCTTCAGCCACTCGGCCACTTCTCCGCGGCAGTTCAGCTTACCGCTGGGATCAGTCGTGGATGCGTGCGATCAGTGCCTCGCGCTTGATGACCTTGACCTCGATGCCACTGAGGCGGACGTCGAAGCCCTCGTCGCGGGGATAGAGCACCTTGTCGCCGGGCTCGATGCCGCCCGCTTCCGAGCCGACGGCAGTGACGATCCCCGTCCGCACCGCAGCCGCTGACGCAGCCGAGGCGGGGAGGATGAGGCCGGATCGCGTCTCCGTCTCGTCGTTCGACGGCTGGATGACGAGGTACTCGTCGAGCGGCTCGATCGAAACGTCGATGTGCTGATGCTCTACTGCCATACAGAAACGATACTCCTAGAGCCGCCCGGCGCGGATGATCCGGTCGAGGAACTGGCGCGTCCGCGGTTCGAGGGGCGTCGAGAAGATCTGCTCGGGAGGGCCCTGCTCGAGAATGACGCCCTCGTCGAGAAAGCAGGCCTGCCCGGCGATCTCCCGCGCGAAGGTCATCTCGTGCGTTGCGATGACCATCGTCATGCCGCCCGCGGCGAGCTCGCGGATGACGTCGAGCACCTCGCCGACGAGCTCCGGGTCGAGCGCGCTCGTCACCTCGTCGAGCAACAGCAGCTGCGGGCGCATCGCGAGCGCGCGCACGATCGCCGCGCGCTGCTGCTGGCCGCCCGAGAGCCGGTCCGGGTATTCGGCGGCCTTGTCGGCGAGGCCGAACCGACCGAGCAGCTCCGTTGCGCGCCCCTCCGCCTCGGCCGCCGCCTCCCCCAGCGCCTTTCGCGGCCCGAGCGTGACGTTGTCGAGCACGCTCATGTGCGGGAAGAGGTTGAAGGCCTGGAAGACGATGCCGATGCCGCGGCGCACGGTGTTCACGTCGACGCCGCGCGCGGTGATCTCGTTCCCGTCGACGAAGATGCGCCCTGAGTCGATCGGCTCGAGGAGGTTGACGCAACGCAACAGCGTCGACTTCCCCGAGCCGGAGGCGCCGATCAGGCAGACGACGTCGTGGTCTGCGACCTCGAGGTCGATGCCGCGCAGCACGTCCACCTTGCCGAAGGACTTGTGGACGTCCTCGAGCCGGAGCTTCATAGCCCGACCGCACCGGTCTGGCGGCGCCTGCGGTCTCGCTCGATGAGGTAGTCGGTGAGTCGGGTCAGCGGGATCGTGATCAGGAGGAACATGACCGCCGTCGCGAGGTAGGGCGTGAAGTTGAACGTCGCCGCCGAGTCGATCTGCGACTGTCGGAACGCCTCGACGACGCCGATCAAGGCGACGAGCGCCGTGTCCTTCTGAAGCCCGATGAAATCGTTGAGCAGCGGGGGGATCACCCGGCGCACGGCCTGCGGGACGACGACGTAGCGCAGGGACTGGCCGTGCGAGAGGCCGAGCGAGCGCGCGGCCGCGTTCTGGCTCGGGTGCACCGATTCGATGCCGGCCCGGTACACCTCGGACACGTACGCCGTGTAGACGAGGATCAGCGCGAACGTCCCCCAGACCATCTCCGCGGGCACGCCCCACAGCAGCTCGGGCTCCGAGACGTACGCCAGTCCGAGCGCCGGAATGCCGAATCCGAACAGGTAGATGAGCAGGATCGTCGGGATGCCCCGGAAGACGTCCGAATAGAGGATCGCGAGCAGGCGCAGAGGGAAGAACACCGGGCCGGGGAGGCCGCGGATGACGGCGAGCCCGAGTGCCGTGAAGAGGATCACGACCTCCGCGATGAGGAAGATCTTCACGTTCGTGAGGAAGGCCGAGGCGATGTCGGGCAGCGACTCGCGGAAGATCTCGCGGTTGAAGAACGCCTCCTTGACCTCGTCCCAGCCCGGCGAGGTGACGACGGCGACGACGAGGATGGTGAAGAAGACGACTGTCGAGGCGAGCGCGATCGCGACGGCACGGCCGCCGGAGCGGCCGCCCGTCAGGCTGCCGACGATCTTCGAGCCGCGGTCGTCGTTCAGGGCGCCGGTACTAGCCCTTCAACAGCGGAGCGCTGCCTGCAAGCCACTTCGACTCGAGCCGCTTCAGCGTTCCGCTCTCCGACATCGCTGCTAGTGCCCGGTTCACGCACGAGTCGAGCGACGAGCTCTTCTCGAACACCATGCCGAAGCGCTCCTTGGTGCCCTTGGTGGGTAGCCGCCCGACGACGGTCGAGTTCGGCACCTGGACGGCGGTGATGTAGCCGGTGCTGGGGAAGTCGACGACGAGCCCGTCGATCTGCTTGTTCTTGAGAGCGGTTACGCCGTCGTTGAGCGTGTCGTAGACCTTGGGCTTCGGGGCCGGCTTGATGTACCGCGTGATGTAGTCGTAGCTGGTCGTGCCGATCGGCGCGCCGAGCGTGAAGGGCTTCAGCGCGGTGATGCTCTTCGCCTTCGTGATGGCCGTGCCCTTGATGCCGACGACTGCCTGGTTCACGAAGTAGTACGAGTTCGAGAAGTCGACGGCCTTCGCACGGACGGGCTTGTACGAGACCTGAGCCATGTACCAGTCGAACGTCTTCTTGCCGGGCGCGTACGACTTCACGAACGGCACGGCCTTCCACGTCACCTCGGCCTTCGAGAAGCCGAGCCTCTTCGCCACCTCGTATGCAACCGCCGACTCGTAGCCCTGTCCCGAGTAGGGGTCGGAGACCTCAAAGCCGTGACCCTGCTTGCCGCCCCACCACGGCGGGAAGGCGGGATTGTCCGTAGCGAGCGTGAGCTTGCCCGCGAACACGAGATCGAGGTTCGCTTTCGCGCACTTGCCGGTCACCACCGGGTGGGACGGGGCGCTCGCGCCCATGGCTGCGACTGTGAAACCGAGGGCGGCGACGGATCCGAGTACGGCGAACCAGCGCATGGAAGCTCCTCTCTCCGCGGGACGGTCGAGCGTACCACCCCAGGTAAGCTTTGGGTCGTGATCCGCGCGACTGGACTCTCCTACTCGCTCTACGCGTACGTCGCGCGCGACTACCTGCGCTAGCCGGCCACCCCGCTCCGCCGTGGCCGGCTAGGCGCCCACAGGCGGAGAAGCGTCCCTCTTTCGTCTTCCAGGAAGGAGAGCGGCATGGCCGCCGACCGCAACGCAGACCCTGTTATCACGCACCTCCGCCGTCAGATCTCTCACAACGACCGCGCCCTAGTCGAGCTCGTCAACACCCGGCTCGAGCTCGTCGCCACGATCAAGGACTACAAGGCCCGCCGGGGGATCGAGTTCCTCGACGCCGATCGCGAGCGTTGGATGCTGAAGTACCTCCACCGGACGAACGGTGGCCCGCTCTCGGCTGCCGGGCTCGACGAGCTGTTCGGCGAGATCCTCGCACTGACGAAGCGCGAGGTGGCGCGGCTCGAGGTAGCCGAGCAATGAGCGAGTTCGGCCAGCTCAGGCTCGCTGTCGTCGGCACGGGTCTCATGGGTGCGTCCGTCGCTCTCGGCGCCAAGCGCGCCGGTGTCTCGCGAATCGCCGGCTTCGACGCGGACGAGCGTGCGCTCGCCGCGGCCGTCGAGCGTGGAGCAATCGACCATCCTCGCCATTCGCTACACGAGGCCGTCCAGGACGCGGATCTTGCAGTCGTCGCTGTGCCTGTGGCCGCGCTCGCCACGGTCGTGCCCGGAGTCCTCTCAGCGACGCCCGATGGCTGCACCGTGACGGACGTCGGGTCGACGAAGGCGTCGGTTTGCGCGACCGCTGGCGGCTCGCCGCGCTTCGTAGGAGGCCATCCCGTGTGCGGCTTGGAGGCGAGCGGTCCCGAGCATGCGAGCGACGAGCTGTTTGATGGGGCCACGTGGTTCCTCACGCCGCTCGCCGACACCGAGCCGCATCACTACCGGCTTCTGCACTCGTTCGTCTCGGTGCTGGGCGCCATTCCGGTGGCCATCGCACCCCACGCGCACGACCGTCTCGTCGCCCTGACGAGTCATCTGCCCCACGCGCTGGCCAACCTTGTTGTCAATCAGGCAGGGGTGATGCGGATCGACGGCCACGAGCCCCTCGCGTCGGCGGGCGGGTCGCTGCGGGACCTGACACGGGTAGCGGGGGCCAACGCGCGTGTCTGGGTCGACATCTTCCTCGACAATCGGAGCGAGCTCTTGACGGCGCTGGCTGCTCACCGCGAGGCCATCGCAATGCTGGAGGCAGTGCTCGAGGAAGCGGACGGCGCTGCCCTGGAGGGCTGGATTGTCCAGGCAGCGGCGAACCGCCGCCGCGTGCTCCAGGCAGCGTATGCCGCGGCCCCCGGGGATCTCTATCGGGTACGCGTCCACGTCGCTGACCAGCCCGGCGTCCTCGCCGCCATTACGCAGGCTCTCGGCGCCGCGCGCATCAACATCGAGGACTTCGAGCTTCACCACCTTTCACCAGAGCGCGGCGGCGTTCTGGGAATGGTCGTGGCGGGTGAATCTGCGGCGAATCGGGCTGCGCAGGTGCTCGAGGCGCAGGGTTACGGCGCGATCGTCGCTTCGATCGCCTAGACGCGGCCGCCTTCGAGCGGAAGCCCTGCCGCGACCCAGTCCTCCTTGCCGCCGGAGTAGTGGCGGACGTTCTCGTACCCGAGCGCCATGAGCCTGTTCGCGACGGCCACGGACGAGCTGCAGTTCGGGTTCATGCAGTAGACGACGACCTCGGCGGCGAGATCCGGGATGCGGCGAGGCGCGCGCTCGTCCTCCGTGCCCGGAGGGATGTTGATCGCGCCCGGCAGGCGTGATGCCGCGTACGAGATCGGCGACAGCGCGTCGACGAGCACGAGATCGTCACCGTGCTCGATCAGCTCACAGAGCTGCTCGCGACTGACGTCTTCCATCGGACGACGGATCGTACGCAGCTAGGGTCAGGGACGTGGCAGCGGCCGCCGTCGAGCTCGAGGTCGAAGGGCGCGTCGTGCGCGTGTCCAATCCCGACAAGGTCTATTTCCGAACGCGCAAGGAGACGAAGCGCGATCTCGTCGAGTACTACCGCTCGGTCGGCGACGGCATCGTCCGGGCGCTGCTCGACCGGCCGACGTATCTCAAGCGCCACCCTGACGGCGCCGACTCGGAGCCGATCTACCAGAAGCGGGTTCCGGAGCATCGCCCGGAGTGGGTCGAGACCGTGCGCGTGACGTTCCCTTCCGGGCGTCATGCCGACGCGCTCTGCGTCACCGAGGTCGCGCAGGTGATGTGGGCGGCGAACCTCGGTACGCTCGACTTCCACCCCTGGCCGGCGCGCCGGCCCGACGTCGACTACCCCGACGAGCTGCGAATCGATATCGACCCGCAGCCCGGGACGGGCTTCAAGCGCGCGAAGCAGGTGGCGGCGATCGTGCGCGAATTGCTCTCGGAGGTCGGCTACACAGGCTGGCCGAAGACGTCGGGCAACCGCGGTATCCACATCGCCTGCCGGATCGAGCCGAACTGGGACTTCCCCGTCGTGCGGCGTGCAGCGCTCGCGTTCGCGCGCGAGGTCGAGCGTCGGGCGCCGAAGCTCGTCACGACCGCGTGGTGGAAGGAGGAGCGCGGCCGGCGCGTGTTCATCGACTACAACCAGAACGCCCGCGACCGGACGATCGCATCTGCGTACTCCGTGCGGGCGCGCCGGGACGCGACGGTGTCCGCGCCGTTGACGTGGGATGAGCTACCCGGTGTCGAGACGGAGGATCTCAACCTCGCGACGATGCCGAAGCGCTTCGAGAAGCTCGGCGATGTGCAGGCCGGGATCGACGACTCGCTGTGCGATCTCCGGGTGCTGCTCGAGTGGGTGGAGCGCGACGAGGCGTCGGGTGTCGGCGAGGCGCCCTACCCGCCGCACTTCCCGAAGATGCCCGGCGAGCCCCGCCGCGTGCAACCCTCGAAGAAGCGCGCGGAGTAGAAGTGGAGCCGCTGGGGTAGGTACTGCCTCATGGCCATCTTCAAGAAGCGATACGCGGTCCTTGGCTGGCTCGCGTTGAAGGCCGGCAAGCTCTACGCGAAGCGGAAGACACGCCGGCTTCGCTCGCGCTAGTCGGGCAACCATGCCGAGCGATGGGCCGACGTCGTCGATTGAGCAGAGGCGGACGTCGCGCAGGCCACGTCTTCGGCAGACCTCGAATGGCGCCCGGCGGCACGTCGATACCGACCACATAGCAGCATCTGGCCGTAGCCGTCCAGGTGCTCCTTCGTCACGCGAGCAGTTCCGCGAGCGTCGGGTCGTCGCGCCGCCGCCGCGGGCGCACCTGTGCCCAGGTGCAGTCGGCGGCGTCTTTGTCGGAGCGGAAGCGGAGGAAGCGCGTGCCGTGGCGGATGCGGCGTTTCTCGACCTTGTCGTAGCGGACCTCGACGACGAGCTTCGGCCGCAACGCTGACTCGGCCAGCTCTCCGGTGCCCCACCGATTCGGCTCGGAGAAGCCGCGGTCGGGCGCGCCCTTCAGCAGCGGCCTCACGAGGTCGAGGGTCGCCTCATGCCTAGCCGGCGCGACCGCGCAGGAGCCCACGTAGTGGAGCTCGCCCTTATCGTAGAGGCCGAGCAGCAGCGTCGCGAGCCGTGTCGGCTTCTCCTTCCAGCGGACGCCAACGACGACGCAGTCCGCGGTCTTGTGGTGCTTGACCTTGACGACCGCCTCCCGCGAGCCAGGCCGGTACGGCGAGTCGAGCTTCTTCGCGACGATCCCGTCGAGCCCGGCTGATGCAACGCGCTCGAGCCAGCGCCGCGCCTGCTTCGGGTCGCGCGCGGTCTCGGAGATTGCGAACGGCAGCTTCAGCCGCTCGAGGCGGACGCGGCGCTTCGAGAGCGGCAGCTTCCAGATCTCCTCGCCCTTCCAGAGCAGCACGTCGAAGGCGATGAAGCGGACCGGCATCTCTGCCGAGAGCTTCCGCACGCGGCTCTCGGCCGGGTGCAGCCGCATCTGGAGGAGGTCGAACTCGAGCCTGCCCTTCTGCTCGAGGACAAGCTCCCCATCGAGGGCAGAGTGGGGTGGAAGCTTCTCGCCGAGCGGCGCGAGCTCCGGGAAGTAGCGAAGAAGCGGCCGGCCGTTCCGCGACCAGACGGCGAGCTCGCCGCCGTCGTTCTCCACGACTCCGCGAAACCCGTCCCACTTGGGCTCGTAGAGCCAGTTGCCCTCGGGGATGTCGGGCACGAGCTGCGCCTCCATGGGCGGGAAGGGAACATTTGGCCCGGGCACGAGGCTCTAATCTTGGCCGATGCGCCGAGTTGCCGTCACGGGCCTGGGGGCGATCACCCCGGTCGGCTCGACCGCTCGCGAGACGTGGGAGTCGGCAGTCGCCGGCCGCAGCGGCATCGATTTCATCCGCTCGTTCGACGCAAGCGACTACCCGGTGCGCATCGCCGCCGAGGTGAAGGACTTCGATCCCGCGTCGGTCGCGCCCGCGAAGGATGCCCGGCGGCTCGACAGATACGTGTTGCTCGGGCTGGCCGCCGCTCGCGAGGCGGCGGCCGACGCGCGACTCGACGGCGTCTACGACTCGATGCGGGTGGGCATCCTCTTCGGTTCGGCGATCGGGGGCATCGGCGGGATCATGGAGCAGGGCGACGTCCTCCGGGACCGCGGCGGCGACCGCGTCTCGCCGTATTTCATCCCGAGCGTCCTCGTCGATGCCGCCTCCGGCCAGATCGCCATCTCGCTCGGCTACCGCGGGCCGAATTACGCGCCCGTGTCGGCCTGCGCGACGGGCTCGACCGCCGTGGGGGAGGCTGCCGAGCTGATCAAGCGGGGAGACGCGGACGCCGTGCTTGCTGGCGGCGCCGAGGCTGCCATCTACCCGATCATCCTCGCCGGCTTCTGCGCGATGCGCGGTCTCGCGGCGGAGGAGGAGCATCCATCTCGAGCCTCGCGGCCGTTCGACGCGCTGCGCTCCGGCTTCGTGATGGGCGAGGGTGCGTGCGTGCTCGTGCTGGAGGAGCTCGAGGCGGCTCGTGCCCGCGGCGCCACCGTCTACGCGGAGATCCTCGGCTACGGCGCGTCGAACGACGCGTACCACCTCGCACAGCCCGAGCCGGAGGCGGAGGGCGTCGCCGAGATGATGCGCCAGGCGCTACGCCGGGCGGACGTGGCACATGAGCGGGTCGGCTACATCAACGCGCACGGCACCTCGACGCCGCTCGGCGACGCTGCGGAGACGAAGGCGATCAAGGACGTCTTCGGCGCGCACGCGTACGAGCTCGCGGTCTCGTCGACGAAATCCGTCATGGGACATTGCTTCGGGGCAGCGGGCGCGATCGAGGCGATGATGTGCGTGCTCGCGATCCAAGAGGGTGTGCTCCGGCCGACGATTAACTACGAGCACCCCGATCCCGAGTGCGACCTCGACTACGTGCCGAACGAGGCGCGTCGCGTCGAAGTCGACGTGGCGCTCTCGAACGCAATGGGTCTTGGCGGGCACAACGCCTGCG
>JBKJWA010000125.1:0-3451 GCA_046716705.1 Gaiellaceae bacterium | reverse complement strand
ACCTGGCGCAGATACTCGGGTTCTTGACCGAGGGCGAGTAGCCGATCCACTTCAACGTGCCCGCGACCGGACCCTTGAACGGCGCGTTGCAGAACTTGCAGCGCCAGGGACTCGGCATCAGGGCGAAAAAGCGGCGGTACGTGCGTTGCATCCCGGAGAGCGGGCTATCGCCACGGAGGATTCCCTCCCACCGCGGGTGCATGTGCTCGATCCCGGGCGCAATCTCCGGTCGATCCCGTCGAAGCTTCATCTCATCCTCCTCCCGTCTATCCGACCCGACGGAGAAGTTCTCCGTCAGAGTTGCTAGTTCCGTCGTTGGTGACGACGGCACCGTGGCCACATTGCAGCCATGAGTCGCCGCGTCGACATCATTGCATTGGTCATGGTCGGCGTCGCCAACGGGCGCCGATTCCCGGGCGCGCAACGCTCCGGGGCCACCGCATCGTCCACGGAGTCGAGACTCCTGAGAGGATCTACGTCGAGCTACGCGTCGGTGACGTAGTCGAACGTCACCCGGCGAGACATCATCGTGATCTTGGGCTGCTCAGGGTTGGCGGGTGCCGCGAAGGGCGGGGAGAGATTCCCGCGCAGCGCTGCGACATTTGTGACCGTCCCGCGCGCGTCGGCGAACTCGCCGGTTCCGCCGGTGATGACCTGCACGTTGCCGCCGGAGCCGTCGTAGCCGGGCTCGAGCCCGGTGACGGTGATTGTGCCACGCCCCTTGAGCACGTAGACGACGTACACGCTCGCATAATTGCCGTCGATCGCGCCGGTGAGGATAGGCGGCTTGTCGAGTCCAGTCGCCTTCACAGTCGCGAACTTTACCCCGGCGCAGAACCAGGTTCCGATGTTCTCCTTCGTCCCCTCTTTATAGATCGGCCCTTCGAAGAGGAAGTGGTCGCCGAAGTCCAGTTGCTTGTCGGTCTTGCTATCGGTGAAGGTGAACTTGTCGAAGTCCGGTTGAACGTCCACGACGAGCGTCTCGTTCGAAGAACTCGCGCCACCACATCCCCCGCCGCCGAGCAGCAGAAGCAAGCACACCGCAGACAAGACGACGTGTGTTCGGGCCTTCACGATAGTGACTCTTGCATGATCCGCGCAGAGTAACGAAATGCGTAACGGTCAACCGCACCAAGAAAGCATTGAATCGGCCAGGTCGAGCTTCCAACTGCGCCAATCAGCCACTGTCCGCACGCGCTCGAGACGGTTTCCGTGCGGCTCGCTCGAGCACTCGCGTGACACTCTCGAGCACAGGACTCGTCTTGGCCGGAGCGCGACGTGGCTGCCGCGGGTTCTTGGCAGCGTCGCCCAGGAGCCGGCCGTGGAGCTTGCTCAGCCGGCCAAGCTCAACCCGCAGTTGAGGGCTCTGAACGTGCCCCGTTTAGTTCCATACCGTTGTCTTCCAGGGTGTGCGGCGGCGACGAGTCGCTGCATGAGATCTGAAGCTTCGTTGTCTGTCACCGGTCGGTGCCCGTTGGGCTGAGCCGGGCGACCCGCAAGAGAGAGGATCGGGCCGCTCGTCCCTCCGGCAGGTCCGGGTTTGGCCGGCTCCGGTACGAGCTCGGTCAGGAAGCGAGAGCAGGTCGTAGACTCACCGCGATGCCGACCGAGCGTGCTGTCGAGCGGCGCATCGTCACCGTCCTCTTCGCCGACCTCGTCGGATTCACTGCGCTCTCGGAGCAGCTCGATGCCGAGGACAGCGCGCTCGTGCAAGACGCGTACTTCGGCTCGGTCCGGGAGACGATCACCCGTTACGGCGGGGTGCTGGAGAAGTTCGTCGGCGACGCGGCGATGGCTGTCTTCGGAGCGCCCCGTACCCGCGACGACGACGCCGAGCGAGCCGTCCGGGCGGGTCTCGCACTCGTCGCCGCGGTCGAACGGGTCGGCGCCTCGCTAGGGCTCGAGGACGGTGCGTTGCGGCTGCGGGTCGGCGTCAACAGCGGGGAGGCGATCTACGGGGAGGCGACCGCTGAGCGCGGGCCGGTGACAGGCGACACGGTAAACGTTGCGGCACGGCTTCAGGCCGCGGCTGATCCATCGTCGGTCATAGTCGGGGAGGTGACGGCGCTCGCAGTGGCGGACGCGGTCGATCTCGAGCAGCTCGCCCCACTCCGATTGAAGGGAAAGGCCGAGCCAGTCTCGGCCTGGCGGGCCCTCCGCCTCTACCCCGAGCGATCGCGAGAGCGGGCACTCGGTGCGCTGCGGGCTCCGACGCTCGGTCGAGAGGGCGAGCTGGCTCGGCTGCTCGACGCCATGGGTAGCGGCGCTCGGCGAATCGTCGTCGTCGCTCCGCCCGGTGTCGGAAAGAGCCGACTGCTAGAGACTCTTGGCGAGAAGGCCGAGCTGGCCGGTGGGCGCGTGTTCCGGGCGAGGCTCAGGCCTGACGCCCTGGTGCCGTTCGAGCCCGTGGGCCAGCTGGTCCGTTCCACGGGCGGCTCGAAGGACTTGGAGCCGCGGCTCCTCGAGGCTGGCATTGCGCCGGCCCGCGCGCAGGTCGTCGCGGAGGCGCTCGTGACCGCAGTCGCTCCCACCGCCGGAGCGGGTGGCAGCGGCTCGCCGGAGGATCGCGACCGCCTCTTTGGTGCCTGGCTCGAGGGTCTCGACGCACTCGCATCGGGTGGCTCCGCCGTGTGGCTCGTCGAGGACGTCCACTGGGCGTCGGGGGATCTGCTTGCCTTCCTCGACGCCGCCGGGCGCGCGAGTAGCTCCACAGGCAGGCTCGTCGTTGCGAGCGCCCGGCCCATGCTGCTTGAGGAGGCCGCGGAGTGGTGCGCGGCAGCCGAGCTCCTCCATCTGCCGCCGCTACCGCCAGCCGAGACTGCCCAGCTCGTGCTTGCCCTCGTCGGCGACGTGCTTCCGCCCGAACTCGTTGAGCGGATCACCGAGCGCTCGGGGGGCAACGCCCTGTTCGTCGAAGAGTTGCTCCGCACGTGGGCAAGCGTCGGTGTCCTATCCCAGGACTCTGCTGGCGGCTGGAGCCTTGTCACGCCGGCGGAGGACGTTCCGCTTCCGCCCACCGTGCAGGCGATCTACGCCGGCCAGCTCGACGACCTGCCCGGCCCGGCCCGCGCCGCGGCGCGGCGAGCGTCGGTTGCCGGACGACGCTTCCCGTTCGCCGCCCTCGGTCCGCTCGGCGTGGAGAGCGCGGAGGAAGCGCTTGTGACGCTCACGCGCCGGGCACTTGTCACCGGCCCGGACGACGACCCGACGCTCGGCGAGAGCTACGCGTATCGGCACGCGCTGCTGCGCGACGCGGGGTACGCAAGCCTCGCCCGCAGCGACCGAGCGCAGCTGCATGCGCGCTTGGCCGACTGGCTCGCCGGCTTCTCGGATGATGCCCTGCCCTCGCTCGCCGAGCTGATCGCCCGGCACTACGCGGCCGCCCTCGAGAGCGCCCCGTCTCTTGCACGGGAGATCGACGGCAGGTCACGCGACGAGCTTGCCGCGCTGG
>JBKJWA010000124.1:0-4580 GCA_046716705.1 Gaiellaceae bacterium | reverse complement strand
CGCGCACGCCGATCGGACGGGCGCGCAAGGGCTCCTTCGTCGACGTCATGGTGGGTTGCGGCTTTCCGCAGGAGCGGCAGGGCATGAACCTCGGCCGCCGCGCGGCCTTGCTCGCCGATTTGCCGCCCTCGGCGGCCGGCACGACCGTCAACCGCTTCTGCGCTTCCAGCCTCCAGACCATTCGCATGGCGTTCCACGCCATCCGCGCGGGGGAGGGTGACGCGTACGTGGCCGCGGGCGTGGAATCGATCTCGCAGGTCAACGGCTATCCGAAGGACGCGGAGGAGCTGCACCCGCGGCTCACTGGCTCGGATGACGCGATCGGGAACGTCTACATCCCCATGGGCATAACGGCCGAGAACGTGGCCGAGCGGTTCGGCGTCGAGCGGGAGGAGATGGACAGGTTCGCCCAGCGCTCGCAGGAGCGCGCCGTAGCGGCGCAGGAGTCAGGGCACTTTGCGAAGGAGATCACCCCGTACACGAAGGAGGACGGCACGGTCGTCTCCGCCGACGACGGCCCGCGGGCCGAGTCGACGTACGAGGGTCTTTCGCAGCTCGAGCCTGCATTCATCCCCGACGGCAAGGTTACGGCCGGCAACGCGTGCCCGCTGAACGACGGCGCCGCCGCAGTCGTCGTCATGAGCGACACACGGGCGAAGGAGCTCGGCATCACGCCGAAGGCGCGGATCGTCGCCTCCTCGGTCTCCGGCATCGACCCGGAGATCATGGGTGTCGGTCCGATCGAGGCTGTCCGCCGCGTGCTAGACCAGGCCGGAATGTCGATCGACGATGTCGATGCCATGGAGCTCAACGAGGCGTTCGCCGCGCAGGTCATCCCCGTGTGCCGCGAAGTGGGAATCGACGCCTTCGACGACCGGTTCAATCCGCACGGCGGCGCGATCGCGCTCGGCCACCCATACGGGATGACGGGCGCGCGGATCATGTGCACGCTGCTCAACGACCTCGAAACGCTCGACGGGACGATCGGGCTCGAGACGATGTGCGTCGGGGGTGGCCAGGGCATGGCGATGATCGTGGAGCGCGTCTGAACGACGGCGGCGTCGAGCTCCACGTCGAGGACCATGGCCAGGGCTTTCCGTTTCTCCTGATCCAGGGTCTCGGCTGGTCGAAGTGGGCCTCGCGCGGGCAGTGGGCCGACTACGCGCGGCGGCGGCGCGTGCTTGCCTTCGACAACCGCGGCACGGGCTTGTCGGCCAAGCCGCCCGGCCCGTACTCGATCGAGCAGCTCGCCGACGACGCGGCCTCCGTGCTCGACGCGCGAGGCTTGGAGCAGGCCGACGTCTACGGCCACTCCATGGGCGGCTACATCGCGCTGACGCTCGCGCTACAGCGGCCCGAGCTCGTACGCTCGCTCGTGCTCGTCGGCACTGGACCCGGCGGGACTGGGCACGAGCCCGTGCCGCGCGAGACGATGGAGATCTGGCTCTCGGCCGTCGGGCTACCGGTGGCGGAGTCGGTGCGCACTGCGTTCCCGACCTCGTTCACGGCAGGCTGGGGCGACGAGCATTCGGAGGAGTACGAGGCGTTTCTCGCACAGCGGCTCGATCCGCCCACGCCGCCGGAGTGTTGGCTGGCGCAGGCGGAGGCCGCGGATCGGTACAGGACCGCAGGTGTGGACGTCGAGCGGATCGAGGTGCCGGCTCTCGTCGTCCATGGCGCGCTCGACCGCGTCGTCCCCGTCGCGAACGGCCGCCTGCTGGCGGCGCGCCTGCCGCACGCCGAGCTCGTAGTGCTACCCGACCAGGCCCATGCGCCGATGCTCGAGCAGCCTCGGGAGCTCGGCGCGCTCATCTGCCGCTTTCTCGACCGGCTCTGAGCGCCGAATACTCCGCGTAGTACTCCTCCATCGTCGTCGACCGCTCGTGGCCGGTCACGGGCACGTGCTGGGCGCTGTTGACGACGCGGACGACCCAACGCCCGTCCGGGCCGACGTCGAGGACGTTGATGCACGCCGGCGCCTGCTCGAACCCGCCGAAGAAGCGTCGTTCTCCCGTCAGCGCGTACGAGAGGATCGAGCGGTTGACGCCGCCGTGGAGGACGGCGAGCGCGGTGTCCCACGTGGTGTCGGTGACGACCTCCTCGAGAGCCGGAATGACGCGGCCGGTCAGCTCGCCGATCGTCTCGCCTCCGAGGAACCGCGTCTCCGGCATGAGCGCGCCGGCGAAGGCGCCTGCGAATGCCGCCTCGAGCCCGTCTTCGGCGATGTCGTCGAGCCGGCCCGGCCGCAGCTCCTCGAATGCCGGCCACGACTCCGGCTCCCGGCCTGGCGCGACGATCCGTGCTGTCTCGATCGTCCGCTGGAGCCCGCTGGTGATCACCCGGTCGAGCTCGATGCCCGCGAGCGCCCTCCCTGCCGCGCGCGCCTGCTCGACGCCGTCGGGCGTGAGCGGCACCGTCCTCGGGTCGTGCGGCAGCCCGTCGGGGCCGAAGTACGCCACCGCCGCGTGCCGCATGAGGTAGAGGCGGCGCCTCACACGGTCTCGATGGCGTCCAGCGCTGTTCTCGCCAGCAGCGGCACGCCGAGCTCGAAACGCGCGGCGCTTTCGTCCTCGGCTGCCAGCTCGCCGCGGACGTAGCGGCCGTAGATCGCCTCACAGAACACGGCCGCCTTCCACAGCGCGAGCGCCTGGAACCAGCCGAGGGGCTCGACGTCGCGGCCGCTTCGCTCGCGGTAGCGCTCCACGAGCTCGCGCTTCGTCGGAAACCCCGCCGTCGAGGTGACGGGCGAGGCGCCCAGCGGATTGAAGTCCCCACCGGGCTCCGAGTAGGTGGCGAGCAGATAGCCGACGTCCGCGCGCGGATCGCCGACGGCGCCCATCTCCCAGTCGAGCACCGCGACGATCCGGTCGGGCTCGTCAGGCGCGACCATCATGTTGCCGAGCCGGTAGTCGCCGTGCACGACCGCGAGGGGCAGCGGCTCGGGCATCGTGCGCGCGAGCCGTTCGCCGACCGACTCGACGTCGGGGAGCTCGCGGGTCCGGTTGATCTCCCACAGCTGTGTGAAGCGCCGCACCTGCCGCTCGAGATAGCTGCCCGTTCGCACGAAGTCCGCGACTCCCGGCGCGCTCACGTCGACGGCGTGGATCTCGACGAGAGCGTCGACGAGATCGAGCCCGAGCCGTCGCCGGGCACTCTCGTCTTCGAGACCGGCCGGCAGCGTGTCCGTGACCACGTGCCCTTCGAGGAAGTCCATGACGTAGAACGGGACGTCGATCACGCTCTCGTCCTCGCAGACTGCCCGGATCACGGGGAGCCGGATGCCGTGCGGCGCGAGCGAGAGCTGGAGGTGCGCCTCGCGCACCATGTCGTGGGCCGACGGCGGGAGCGGCGGGCGCGGGGGCCTGCGCAGGACGAATTGCCCCTCCTCCCGCTCCAGGAGGAACGAGAAGTTCGAGCCGCCGCCCTGGCCGATGCGGCGGGCGCGCAGCGGTCCCGAGCCGAGCCCGTGCTCGTCGAGGAAGCGCTCGACGTTCTCGAGGATGAGGAGCGGCGCCTGCTCGCTCAAAGGACGAGCTCGGCCATCGTCCTCAGCGTCTCGGGATCGCGGCTCTGGACGATGAGCGTCGTCACGCCGCACTCGCGCCATGCGTCGAGGCGGTCGGCGATCTGCTCGCGCGAGCCGACGAGCGCCACTTCGTCGACGAGCGCGTCCGGCACGGCGGCGGCGGCCTCGAGCTTCTTGCCGTCGAGGTAGAGATCCTGAACGTGCCTGGCCTCCGCCTCGAAGCCGTACCGGCAGACGAGGTCGTTGTAGAAGTTCTTGCAGCGGGCGCCCATGCCGCCGACGTACAGCGCGAGGTGGTGCTTCACGTACTCGCGCCCGCCTTCCGCGTCCTTCGTCAGCACGACGTTGACGCCGGCCGCGATGTCGAAGCCCTCCTTGGCGCCGTCGAGCGGGAAGACGTCGCGGAAGCGCTCCGGCGAGACGAAGATCGGCAGCCAGCCGTCCGCGATCTCGACAGCGAGCGCGACGTTCTTCGGGCCGATCGCGGCGAGGTAGATCGGGATCTCGGGGCGCAGCGGCCGCATCATCATCTTCAGCGGGATGCCGAGGCCGGTCGTTCCATCGCCCGTGAGCGGGATCTCGTAGACGTCGCCGTGGAAGTCGACGACGTCGCGCCGGATCATCTGCCGGACGAGCTCCACGTATTCGCGGGTCCGTTGCAGCGGCGGGCCCCAGGGCTGCCCGTGCCAGCCCTCGGCCACCTGCGGCCCGGACAGCCCGAGCCCGAGCAGGAGGCGGCCGCCCGACATGAGGTCGAGCGTCGCCGCCGTCATCGCTGTCATGCCCGCGCTGCGGGCGGGAATCTGCATGATCCCCGCGCCGAGCTTCATCGTCTTCGTCCTCGCGCCGAGCCAGGAGAGGACGGTGACGACGTCGGTGCCCCACGCCTCAGCCGCCCAGGCGGAGTCGTAGCCAAGGCTCTCTGCCTCGACGGCGAGGTCGATCAGCTCCGTCGGGTTCGTGCCCGGGGAGGCGTAGCCGAGATACATGCCCAGACGCACCGTGCGATCATAGGCTCGTGGCGATCGCGGAGCTTCCGGCGCTCGAGCGGTTC
>JBKJWA010000123.1:0-6713 GCA_046716705.1 Gaiellaceae bacterium | reverse complement strand
GCCGCCCGTGCCCGCGGCAGCTTGGGCCGCCTGGATCTTCGCCGTCAGCTCTGCGCTCACCTTCTGGAGCGCCTCCATCTCCGCGAGGTGTTCGCGCTCGATGGCCGTCAACTGCGCGAGATCCTGCTCGCGCTGGAGCTGGGCGGCGACGAGACCGCTGCGGGACGCCGCCAGCCGATCGCGCACGGCGCGGACCTGGCCTACGCGCACGGCGACGACTCGCGTCTCCTGGCGGTGGCGCTGGCGGGTCGTTCGTGTCTCCTCGCGCTGCTCATGTACCCGATCCTTCGTCGCGCCCACTTCATTTGCGACGCGCTTGTCCTCGTCGGCGATCCGGCGGAGGTAGTCGAAGACGTCGAGCGCATCCGCGAAGCTCGATGCGGAGAGCAGCAGCGACAGCGTGTCGGTCTCCTCCTGGCGGTAGAGCTTGTCGACGCGGTCCCCGAGGCGACGCATCGCGATCGCGTGCTGGCGCCGCAGCAGCTTCAGGCGCTCGGTCTGCAGCCGGAAGAGCTCGTTCAGGCGGCGCAGACGCTCGCGGCGCAGCTCGAGCTCGTGCTCGAGCGGTTCGAGCTCGGTGGAGATGTCGCTGACCCGTTGGGCGAGCGCGCGGATCTCGGTCGACGCGGACTCCACCTGAGCCCTGAGAGACTCCTCCTTGCGCTGCGTGGCTGCAACCTTCCCTCCGAGCGCGGCGATCCGCGCATCGACGGACTGCTTTCGATCTTCGATCGTGTCCGCGCCCGCCGGCGCGACGGCGAGCGCGGCGAGCACGAGCACGAGAGCCGCACGGCGGACCATGCGGCTCGTTTCGCCGGTCGGCGCGCCAGCCCTCCCTCGGTTACTCGAGAGCCTTCATCGCACGGGCGGCCTCAGCCCGCAGCGGTGTGACGAGCGCGCGGTAGTCCTCATCCGACACCTTGCCCGTGCGATGGTCGAGCTCGAGCTCCTTCAGAGCCTCGAGCGCGCGATCGCGCTCCTCGACGAGCGCGAGCCGCTCCCGACCCGCCTCGTCGAGGCGATCGAGGCGGTCGTCCGCCGCGGCCACGGCCGGCTCGCGAAGGAACGGCCGTGCCACGTACACGGCGCAGGCGGCGGCGAGCAGGCCTCCGAGCAGTAGCGCCCAGGTGGACCCCGTCATGCTTTCACCGCGACGGCACGCTCGTAGCGCTCTGCGTAGCGGCGGCTCTCGCGGGCGTCAGGCCAGAGCGCGATCAAGGCGCCCGCGAAGAACACGAATCCTGCGATCCAGATGAGGCTCACGAGAGGCTTCACAAACACCTTGAAGTACACGCTGCCGTCGGCGTTGAACTGGTCTGCGATCACGTCGACGTCCTCCGCGCGCAGCCAGCTCGTGTGAATCGCCATTTCGCTAGACACCTGATTCTCCACTGCGTAGCGGTTCTTCCCCGGCTCGAGCTGCGATACGAGCTCGCCGTCCCGATAGACGTCGACTTGCGCGCGCACAGCGGTGTGGTTGGAACGAGCTTCTCGCGTGAGCTCGCGATACGTGAGCGTGTAGCCCGCTGCCTCCAGCGACTGGCCAGGCGAGAGCTTCCCCTCGCGCGTCGTCTGGTAGAGGGACGAGCCGGCAACGCCGACCGCGAGCAGCACGATCGCCGCGTGAACGACATAGCCGCCGTAGCGCCGCCGGTTGCGCGCTATGAGACCGGAGAACGCGCGCCACCAGCTTCCGCCCGTGAGTGCTCGCCGCGCCTGCGTGCCTTTCGTGAGCTCGATGGCGATCGACGTCAGCACGAACGCGGCGAACGTGTACGTCACGAGACCTGGCAGTGACGTGCCCGCGCCGAACAGGAGCAGCACGCCTCCGGTGACAAGAGCCACGAGCGCCGGCCAGACAAGCGTCCGCTTCAGCGACGAGATCGACGCACGCCGCCACGCGACCAACGGCCCGATCCCCATCAGCAGCAACAGTGGCAGCCCGAACGCGCGCAGGAAGAAGTTGAAGTAGGGCGGCCCCACGGTCACCGACTCCCCACGCACAGCCTCGGACACGATCGGGAAGATGACTCCCCAGAGGATCGTCAGGGACAACGCGACGAGTAGGAGGTTGTTGTAGAGGAATGCGGCCTCGCGCGAGATCGGCGACTCGAGCTTCGTCCTCGCCTGGAGCATCGGCATCCGGTAGAGAACCAGCGCGAGCGAGCCGAGCGTCACCACGACGATGAAGCCGAGGAACCACTTGCCGATCGAGCCCTCCGTGAACGAATGGATGGAGTTGAGGATCCCCGAGCGGGTGAGGAATGTCCCGAAGATCGAAAGGCAGAAGGCCAGCACGACCAGCAGCATGTTCCAGACTTTCAGCATGCCCTTCTTCTCCTGCACCATCACCGAATGGAGAAAGGCCGTCGCCACGAGCCATGGCATGAGGGCGGCGTTCTCCACCGGATCCCACGCGAAGTAGCCTCCCCAGCCGATCTCCTCGTAGGCCCACTTCGCGCCGACGAGTTGGCCCAGTCCGAGGAACATCCAGGCGAACAGCGTCCAGCGTCGCGTGGCGACGATCCAGCGCTCGTCGGTCCGCCCGGAGAGCAGCGCGCCCATCGCGAAGGCGAACGGGATCGCCAGACCCACGAAGCCGAGGTAGAGGAGCACCGGGTGGGCGACCATGTACGGGTTCTGGAGGCTCGTGTTCAGGCCACGGCCGTCCGCAGGCGCCACGTGCGTCTCGAACGGCGTGTTCACCGCAACGAGCAGGAACGCGAAGAACGAGATCACGAACGCAAGGACCGGGACGGCCCAGGCGATCACCTCACGGGCCGCGTAGCGGTTGAAGACGACCGCAGCTGCGCTCATTCCCGTCAGCACCAGGAGCCAGAGCAAGAGCGATCCTGCCGCTCCGCCCCAGAAGGCGGAGATGGTGTACGCGAGCGGAAGCTGCTCGCTCGTGAAGTCGGCGACGTAGACGAACGAGAAGTCGTGCCGCACGAGCGCGGTGGCGAGCACGCCGGACGCGACCACGGCCGCGGCGAACGCGGCCACGAGCGCGTTCTGCGCAGAGGCGGCGAGGCGGCGACGGCCGCCCCACGCCGCGAGAGAGCCCGCCACGAGCGCGTATACGGAGAGGCCGAGGCAGACGATGAGCGCCGCGCGCCCGAGCTCGGCCATGAGTCAGCCCGTGGACTTCTTGGGGACGTACTTCGACGGGCACTTCGTCACGAGCGAGTTGCGCTCGCCGACGAACGTGCCCTGCTGGAGACGCCCCTTGAGATACACGTGGCGGCCCGGCCGGAAGAGGTCTGGCTTCGAGCCGGTGTAAACGACGGCCACTGTCGCCTTGCCGTCGACGTCACGCAGGCGGAAGCGCATCCCCTCCTCGTACGGATCGCCCTTCACCGGGCCGATCACGAGACCGGCGAGTTGCACCTTCTCGTTCGCGTGCCCGGCGAGCTGGCTCGGCCGCAGCGACGCATTCGTGCCACCGGCGATCGACGTGTAGAGCAAGAAGACGGCGAGCACCGCCGCCACGCCGAGCGCGACGACGAGCCGCGCGGGACTGCGCTTTCGCGCCACGACGCCGATTCTAGCGCGAGACCTGCTCTGGTCAGCCGGACCGCTGGGCGTCCCGCTTCGCGGGCAGCCGGTATCCGTGGTCTAGGCAGAGCGACCCGGCGTCGTCCTCGGTCAGGGCATCGCAGTAACCCTTGCCATAGGCAGCGCGCATGAACGCAGCCGCGATCTCCATGTTCCAGTCGGAGATCTCGGACAGCTCGCGCCAGAGGTCGGCGAGCCTGAGGTCGATGTCGAGCTCGAGCAGGTCGACTCGGGAAGGTCTCTTGGCCATGGGAACACCGTAGAAACAGCGTCGGACGGAGTGCGCTAGCGTCCGTTTTCATGGGCGAAATCCGCTTCGGGCCGGCCCGCGTACCGTCGCAGGAAAGCCCCGAGCGGGCGGTCGAACTGCTCGTCGAGCGCGGCTACACGGCGTGCGAGATCGACTTCGAGACTCGCTTCTGGATGGACTACGACTTCGCCGCGAGGCTCGGCGAGCTGGCCCGCGAGCACGGCATCGCGCTCTCGGTGCATGCCCCGCTGGCCGGCTTCATGGGGCACGCCGAGCGTGGGAAGAAGCTCAACATGGCAGTCGGCATGCTCGATCACTCCGCAGGCATCGCGAAGGCGTGCGAGGCCGAGGTCGTCGTCTTCCATCCCGGCTTCCTGCTCGGCCGCGCGCGCGAGGACGCGCTCGACTCCGTCGTCGAGCAGCTCGGGGAGCTGCGTGAGCGGCTGGAGGGGAAGGATCGCGCCGTCCCCTTCGGCGTCGAGGTGATGGGCCGCGCCCGCGACCTCGGCTCGCTGGACGACGTGCTCGAGATCTCGCAGCGAACCGGCTGGGTGCGGCCCGTGCTCGACTTCGCGCACATGCACGCGACCAGCGACGGCGCGTTCACGGACGGCGAGCCGTTCCAGGTCGCGCTCGAGGCGGTCGACGCCGTGCAGGAGGCCGGTTCGCCGTTCCACATCCACTTCTCGGACATCGCCTACGCGAACCGCAACGAGACGAAGCACCTCGCGTACGGCGAAGGCACTCTGCGGGCGGACCCGCTGCGCGAGGCGCTGGACGCGTTCGACCGGCCGGCGACGGTGATCGGCGAGTCGCCGGACGAGGATTCGAATCAGGCGATCTCTGCGGTGCTCTCGGCAGGCAGGAGCGCGGCGAGACGCTCCTCGTAGAGCGCCGTCTTTTCGTTCCGGCCGGTGTCGTCCAGGAAGCGGATGATCCTGCGTAGCACCTCCGCTTCGAGCGCCGTGAAGTCGACCTCGTCGGAGATTGCAAGAGCGTCGAGGAACAGCGCTTCCGCCTCGTCCTCGCGCTCCTGAGCCGCCCGCACCGACGCGAGCGCGAGCACCATGAACAGCCGCAGCGGCGGCTCCGCGGCCGGCTGCTCCAGCGCCTCCGTGACGTAGCGCTCGGCCTCGTCCGTCTTTCCTTGCTCCGCGAGCACGCGGCCTAGCTCGGCCTGCGACTCCGCGAGCTCGCGGTGCTGACCGAGGGGCGCCAGCAAGCGGATGGACTCCCGCAGGAACTTCTCCGCGCGCTGGAGGTCCCCCTTCTCGTAGGCGACGTCGGCCAGGCGGGAAAGCGAGAACGACAGCAGGGTTGCATGCCCGATCTCGGCGAAGAGCTCGCGAGCCTCCTCGTAGGCCACCTCGGCGGCGTCGAGCTCGTTTCGCATCCGGTAGACCCAGCCGAGCGTGAGCATCGCCGATCCTCTCGCGCGGGGGCTGCCGCTGGCCTCCGCAAGCTCGAGCGCCTTGTGGACGAGCCGCTCGGCCTTGTCGAGCTCGAGCCGGACGATGTGGGCCTGGGCGAGTGCTTGGGAGGCGATCGTCTGGAGATCCTTGCGCCCGGCCGCCAGCGCCACGGCGAACGCCTGCTCGATGTACGGCACCGCTTCGGCCATCGATCCGCGCGCGACTCCGATCGCGCCGCGCACCATCAGCGCGTCGAAGTGGGCGTCGACGTCCGTCTCGTCCTGCTGCAGCTCGAGCGCGCGGTCGATGAGCTCCTGCGCTCTCGTCGTGTCGGCCGACTGCTTCAGCACCGCGTCCCCGAGCGCGGTCAGCGCGAGTGCCTCCATGAGCCCGTTGCCCTCGGCCTCCGCCTCGGCGCGCACCTTCTCCATCTCCAAGGTGACGGCGGTCAGGTCGCCGAGCCTCCAGACGGCCCGGGCGGCGTAGTAACGACGCCGAAGGGTAGGCTCGAGCTCGACGGCGCGCAGGAGCTGCCTGCGCGCAGACTTGTACTGCTCGCGCGCGAGCGCGCGCTTCCCGGCGCCCATGAGAGCCTCGGCGGCCTCGCTGGTCAGATCAGCCGGGGGAGCGCCGTCGAGCTCCGTGAGGAGCGTCGCAGCCTGATCGAGGTGGTGCGCGCGGATCTCGAGCAGCTCCTCGCCCGTGCGCTCCTTGATCCACTCCGCGAACCGCGCGTGCTGCTGGGCGCGCGACTGCTTCGCGAGACCGGCGTACGCGACTTCGCGGATGAGCATGTGCTTGAAGCGGTACGCAGATTCCCCGGAGATCGAGGAACGCGGCTCACGCAGCACGAACTCCCTCAACAGCAGGTCCTCGAGCAGGCGCTCGACATCGAGATCCGGTGCGAGATGCTCGAGCGCTCCCGACCAGAACACGCGGCCGACGACGGCAGCGCGCTGGAGCAGCGCCTTGCCGTCGGGGGCGAGGTGGTCGATGCGAGCGGCGATGAGGGCCTGCAGCGTGTCGGGAACGCGGTTGGAGTCGCCGCCCTCGACGAGCATGCGGATCGTCTCCTCGACGAACAGCGGATTGCCCTCGGTGCGGTCGAGCAGGCCCTTCGGCAGAGGAGGGGGATCCTCGAGATCGGCGACGATCGCGGTGACGAGCTCCTCGCTCTCGGCCTCGTTGAGCGGCTCCAGCTCGATTGCCGTCGAGCGCACGCGCCCTCCTCCCCACCCGGGCCGCACGTCGAGCAGGTCGGGGCGAGCAAGGCAGAGAATGAGCAGCGGGGCGCGCACGCCGTCGGCGAGGTGCTCGATGAGATCGAACATCGGCTCCTCGGCCCAATGGATGTCCTCGAAGAACAGGATGAGGGGCTGCACGTCGCCCAGCGTGTGCATCACCTCGCGGGCGGCCCACGAGATCTCCTGCGGGCTGCGCTCGCCTTCGACGGCCTCGAGCAGTCCCGCGGCCAGGCCGATGAGGTCGGCGACGGC